>JACCZZ010000288.1 GCA_013695715.1 Chitinophagales bacterium
ATTTACACTGAAGGTTGAATTATTATCAACAATAGAATTCTCATCCCAATCAAAGAAACCATTGATAGTTCCCTGCGGATCGGTAACAGGATTATCGCTGCTGCTGCAATTGCTAAAGGCGAGATACGCCTGATTTAAAGAATATCTTGTAAGGTCGATAAGTGGAACAGATTCTTTGAAGTTCCAATAAGCCGGGCTATCATGGTCCCCCTGGTCCCAGAAAAAAAAGCCAGGTTGTCTGTTAACATTCATAGAATCATAAACAGGCAGCTTTTCTTCCCATCCCTGTCCTCCGTCATTTTTGCCGCTAAAAGCAAAGAGAATAGGCAAGTTTTTATTCGCCCTGGTATTTTCCGAAATCATATAGCCTGCATCTAAAAGATCATAGGTTCCATATTTACCTGTATTATTCATATCGGCCTTAAATGAAGGCCAGTTTGCAGTTACTGTTCCCCATTTCACATTTACTCGTTCACGAGTATGAGAATACAAATCAAAAATATAGCATGGATATGCCGCAGCTTCGGCTTCTATATCAAAATTCCACGCACATAAAGGCATTGTTTGTTCATTTGCGAAAGTGAAATCCATCTTCGGCACAGTAAGACTTATTGCAGAAAATACGTCGGGAGCAAGCATGGCAGTTATCATACCTCCGCCTCCTCCCAATGACCTTCCTGTTAAAGAAATTTTATTCGGATTGATATCATCACTTGCAGTGGTGTTCGGAAAATCATTATAGAGGGCTTTCACCTGGTCAATTACATACAGAGTTCTCTGTAGTGTGTAATCGTAATTTAACCCATGACATGATTGGTCGTCAAGCTTACAATTGGAATTGCAGGTAGGTGGCAATGTTTTACCAGTACTGAATGGCTCGGTAATATCGTAATCTTCATTATACCCAAACCACCATGTTGTTTCATCATTTGGCAACCAGTCATCCACGCAAATTTTATATGCTGAAGGAGCTTCAGAAACAAGGCCATCAGCATCTGATATAAAGTCTCCTCCACCTGCATGCAGCTTAACAATGACGGGGTGTGGAGCCTGACTTGAGAAATCTGTATAAGGAATTACTCCGAAATTAAATCCTATGAAATCGCAAAATCCACTGTTCATCATTTTCTTTGATGAAGCCGGAACAATCGCAGTGGCAAAATGAACATAAACATCCATATCATTGCCGCTTATTCCATCTAAATCTCTACTCTCCTGGTAAATGGGTTTAGGTGTTGAAACAATATCTTTGGTGCTGGCACTTGTTGTATTCTGGCCAGGTGTAGGTACATCAGACGATCCAACCATCTTAACACCGTAAAAATATTTGGTAGCTGAATTATCAGTACAGGTTAAAACGAACAATCCTCCATAACCTGCTGAAGGGTTTAAAACTGCTGTAGCACCTTGGTTATTAACCGGAACTCTGAAATAATGATCGCCATCAGTTACAATATCGCTTAACCTGATGTTTTTTGTTGAATAAGAAGGCGATTTTCCAAAATTAGTATTTGGCCATCCGGTGACCCCGGTAATTTTATAAGTAGTTCGGTATATTAAATATTCCTTCGCAGTGTTTCCCTGCCAGGTGATAAAAATCTGTCCGTTTGAACGAGTCACCTTCACATTGGTGACATCGAGACCGAACGCATAATTATTGATAAAAATCAATAATAAAGGGAGTAAAAAATATTTCATGTTTTAGTTTTTTCGATTACTAAAAAGATTAAAAATACTCGATTTCAAATTTGTGAATAATCATGATTGAAAAGTTCATTCTAACGAATTTCTAATGGTAATTCATTCTAACAGATTTTCAGGCAACAATCGTATAGAAAAATGGATAAGCTTAATAAGAGAGAAATCTACCTTGAACCACGAGTAGGAAAGATGTATTTTGCTGGCATGATTTTGCCGACCCTTTCTGAGAACTTTTTTTCATCCCTAAAAAAAAATCTATGTTTTATCATGTCAAAGAATTACAATTTAATGCAAGAGTCTCAAG
>JACCZZ010000318.1 GCA_013695715.1 Chitinophagales bacterium
GTTGGATATATGATAGGAAGATTTCTGAGTCCTATTACTGTTAATAGGTTAATGAATTCAGCAACTCAGCAGAGGATCCAAGTATTTATAGAACAATATGGAGTGGCAGCTATCGCCATCACCCGCATTTCATCATTATCGAATGATTCATTAAGTATTGTGGCGGGGTTGCTGAAGATGACTTATCAGAAATACATAATTGCTACTCTGAGTGGAATTACACCTTTGATAGTGCTGCTTGCTATATATGGAAAAAATGGAAAAATTTTAAATGCCTTAATATGGGTAGCTGTAATCTCTTTAGTGCTGCTTGTGATTTATATCATCATTGATAAAAAAAGAAGAAAAAGAATGGATGAGTTTAATACAATACTCCAAAAAAAATCAAGGGCATAAGTGTTTGCTTATGCCCTCTACCTCAAACAAATATTTATCGGCTAAGACGCATCTCCATCATCTTTACTTCCTTTCCGTCTTTATTTGCATACATCTCCATAGTTTGATGATTATCATCGTTAAAGATCATAACCTCGCGAAGCTTATACATCTTCCCGGTAACAGGATCCGGTGATTCACCATGCAATTCAATGATCTTACCTTCTTCTTTCCATTTTCCTTGCATATAAGAAATTCCCGTTCCCATATTATCAACCCAGGTGCTATTGAACATCTTCGTTGCATTATCATAACCCATTGTACCCATGCCTTCAAAAGGCATTCCCATCATGGTTCCTGTATACTTTGTAATAAGATAGCGACCGCCGTAGGCCATTTCATTACGAACTGTAGCTTGTGACTTTTCCGGAGGCTGTGAAGGATCCATCCAGGTAGTGACCTCAGCCTTCCATTCTCCTACATCTTTTGCCATTTTTTGATGTATTGATCCTGGGGTCATGTAATCCATCCAGGCTTTCATTTCAGCATTGTGATCTTGTGCATTCGCAAACAAGGTGGAAGCAATAGTGATGAGCACTAATGAGATTTTTTTCATAAGAATTTTTTTTAAAGTGACTACCAAGATAAGAAATTATAATAATCACAGAGACATTTTACGATATGCCAAAAGGAAGTTTGAGATAAACTTCTCTCAATAAAAAGAGCCGCATTAGTTCTGCAGCTCCTTTTATCCAAAAAAACCAAGCTAAAAGATTACTCCACTATCAATTTTTCAATTTGACTCGTTAGGTTATCAGCTCTCAGTTGAACCATATAGATTCCTGAGCTGAATGAGCTTACATCTAATGTAGTACTGCCGCTGATTTTTTGAAACATGATGAGCTTTCCATTGATATCATAGATAGTAATTTCACCATTAATTATATCATCATTCATTCTAACATTTATGATGTCTGTTGCAGGATTAGGAAACAGGCTAACCTGCAATTCTTCGTTGTCGGTATCACCTATCTTCATTGGCAACGTAGTAAATGATGCAATGCTGCTCCATGGGCTTGAAGAACCACTACATACGCTTCTAACACGATATTGATAAGTAGTGGAAGGACTGAGGCCTGTGAGCGCTTTCACATTTAATGTTGAGCTCACGGTTGTCCAGGCAGTTGTGCCTGAAGGGCGGAATTGAATTTTGTATTTCGTAACACCAGCTATTGAATTCCAATGAATTTTTGCTTTGGTGGTCGTTAGGTTATCTGCAAATAAATCGGTTGGCACAATTGAACAGACATTCCCGCTTGTTTCTAACCCGGATAAATACCTTGCAATAGCAACATCATTATTAGAACCATTAAAAGTATACCCACCCGATACTATCTTCTTGTCGTTATCGATTTTAATAGAGGTTTGAGCATCTTCCCTGTTATCGTTACCTATATCAGTGAATACATAACCATCCCCCGCCGCCAAAGGTATTATCCAGTGTGCCTGATGAAGTAATTCTAATACAAGAAAAGATGTAGAAGGCGTTCCATACATTGATGATGCACAAGCAACAATTTTTCCATCGGCCTGAGTAAGTTGCGTTCTTAATATTGTGTTATATAGCATTGGCTATGCTACATCTTCATCAGCATCATTCTACCCACATTATTTTCTTTCTCTGATGCATTAATAAGATAAGCACCGGCAGGTAACGCGCTCAAATCTAAAGAAATAGATTGCTTCGTATTTGCTGTTACATGTATTCCCTTAATCAAAACAATTTTACCAATTGAATTCGAAATTGTTAATTCCACATTTTTATCAGCGCTTTTGGTACAAGAAGTATACACAATTGCGAAGGTTTTCATTTTTAGCAGTTTCGCTTTTCATTAAATTAATTTATCGAGCGGCGATTGAATTTTTGATATTTGCTTTTTACTCACATGGGTATACCTGATGGTAGTTCTCAAACTGTTGTGCCCAAGCAGTTCTTTAATTGAAAGTATATCAGTACCACCTTCC
>JACCZZ010000330.1 GCA_013695715.1 Chitinophagales bacterium
TCGGCCAAAAAATTTCCAAAGCACTTGAAGGCGGAGGTACAAAGCGGATTGACGAGCAGCATAAAAAAGGAAAGCTTACAGCAAGGGAAAGAATTGAGTTGCTGCTTGATGAGGGATCATTTGAAGAAATAGGCATGTTCGTTACCCACCGCTCCAACGATTTTGGGATGGAAAACGAAGTTTATTATGGTGATGGCGTCATAACAGGATACGGGAAGATCAACGGCAGAATGGTTTATCTCTATTCACAAGACTTCACTGTATTTGGTGGCTCTCTCTCTGAAACGCATGCAGCAAAGATTGTCCGCATTATGGAAATGGCATTAAAGAATGGCGTTCCCATCATCGGATTAAATGATAGCGGAGGAGCGCGTATACAGGAAGGTGTTGTTTCACTCGGTGGATATGCTGATATATTTTATTTAAATACTCAGGCATCGGGTGTGGTACCGCAGATTTCCGCCATCATGGGCCCTTGTGCCGGAGGTGCCGTCTATTCGCCGGCAATAACAGATTTCGTTTTAATGGTAGAAAACACTTCTTACATGTTTGTTACCGGGCCTAATGTGGTAAAAACAGTAACCCATGAAGAAGTCTCTTTTGAAGAGCTGGGAGGAGCAATGACGCATGCTACAAAATCAGGAGTGACTCATTTTACCTCTGTGAATGAAGTCGAGTGCATTCAGAAAATTAAAAAATTGCTATCCTATCTTCCGCAGAATTGCGAAGACATTGCACCGATGTATGAGTATCAACAGGGTGATGAGCTCAGGCCTCGTCTGAATACGCTCATTCCTGAGAATCCAAATCAACCCTATGACATCAAAGAGGTGATCTCTGAAATTGTAGATGAAGGGAGTTTTTTTGAAGTGCATGAGCATTTTTCTGAAAACATCATTGTAGGTTTCGCTAAGATTGCCGGCCGCAGCATAGGTGTGGTTGCAAACCAGCCTGCAGTTCTCGCAGGTGTTCTTGATATAAAAGCATCTGTTAAAGGTGCTCGTTTTGTTAGAGTTTGCGATTCTTTCAATGTACCCTTACTTGTGCTTGAAGATGTACCAGGTTTTATGCCTGGAACAGATCAGGAATGGAATGGAATTATCAGTAGTGGTGCAAAGCTTCTTTACGCTTTTTGCGAAGCAACAGTGCCGCGCATCACCGTTATCACTCGCAAGGCATATGGGGGCGCATATGATGTAATGAATTCAAAGCACATAGGTGCTGATATGAATTATGCATGGCCATCTGCAGAGATTGCAGTTATGGGTGCTAAAGGTGCCGCGGAAATTATTTTCAAGAAAGAGATCAACAGCGCCACGGAGAAAGAAGCTAAGCTGAATGAGAAGGTTGAGGAATATGCTGCAAAATTTGCGAACCCCTACGGTGCTGCATCCTATGGATATATTGATGAGGTCATTCGTCCTGAAGAGACAAGGCTTAAACTCATAAAAGCGTTTTCTCTTCTGGAAAATAAGGTTGACAAGATGCCAAGAAAGAAACACGGCAACATTCCATTATAGATTAAAGAAGGTTCTCCGGTAATTAAACATTGATTCAAGGTGGAGTGGAAGAGAAATAACCCGAATGGAATCATACACCACCTCACTGATCCCTTCATCTTCGGCAGCTTCATTATCTCTTTTTGTACTGTGGCTTTATATTGTCAAACCTACCTGCAGCTTGGTTTGCGTGTAAAATTAGACAGCACTGCACCTCTTGTTTTTTTTGCTACATTATTCCTCTACAACTTTCACCGTTTAATTGGTGTGCGGCGCATCTTGCCAGAAAATCATGGCGTAGTTACCGGCTGGGCTGCAAACAATCAATTCGCATTGCTGATACTCACTCTCGCAGGTGCTGTGGGTGTTGTAATATTTCTTTCTCAAACCTCATATGAAGTTATTCTTGTTCTTATTTTATTGGGTTCCATTTCCCTATTATATGAATTGCCAGTAGTGCGGTATCATCATCAGTTTCAGCGGCTGCGAAATTTAGGGATATACAAGGTTTTTATGATTACAAGCGTTTGGGCGGTGACAACAACGGTATTGCCTGCAATAAATGCCGGCATATCAATTACGAATCATGATCTATTGTTAATTGTTATCGAAAGAATGTTGTTTATTTTTCTGCTTGCACTGTGTTTCGATGTCCGTGATATAGAATTTGATAAGAAAGAAGATTTAAAAACCATCCCGGTCAGGTATGGGATAAGGCAGACAGTGAATTTGTATAGGATTATAACGCTGGCTTTTTTATTGATCATTTCTTTACACTACTTCATCCTTAGCTCAAATATGAGAATTGGAATAGCAATGATCTTTTCAATAGGTTGTACCTTTTATACGGTAACAAAAACATCACCGCCAAAATCTGATTACTACTATCTTTTTCTGGTGGATGGAATGATGATTGTGCAATTTTTGGTTACATGGCTTTTTTCAGCAATCATGTAGATTTTGTTTTACTAGTCAATTTTATCATTGGCCGACGACGTTCAGGGACAGTAATGATAAACTACAGCCATGTAACGATAAAACATTTGACGAATATCGAAAGCCCTGTTGAAGAACTTGATGTATAAAAGCGAAATAATAAACATTCGCTTACAAAAATTTAGAGATAGTTTTATTTTTTAAACAGTTTTATTGCGACAGGTTACGGTATAGATCTTAAACAGCTTTTGACGGACATTTTACTTCCATTTACAGTCGTAAAAAATTTATGCGAGACACGAATGAAAAAATGATTGAATTGCTTGAAGCTTCAAACAAAGACAATATTTATTCTGCAGTCATTAGACATAAAATCGCAGACGAAGAATTGAAATTGCGTTTCGGCATTGAGCAAGCAGATTATGGACGACTAAAACGAATTTTAGAATTTAGACCGTTTGAAAATACTGGTGTAGCACCATATAGATATTTTTTTGCTCTTTCTTATAGACAAGACCCAGACAATAAAGAGCTAATTTTCGCAAATCAATCATTAACGAAACAACTTTGAATTTACTACCCCCTCTCGTCCTCGTCTGTGACGAGGATGCTCTTTTTAGCATTTGTAATGCGCAAAATATAAAGTTAATTTCACTTTAATTACCATGTCTGGGTACGGATATTTCATAACGAATCAGCAGGGCATTCATTTTTTAACATTTAATGTCGTGGAT
>JACCZZ010000340.1 GCA_013695715.1 Chitinophagales bacterium
TCAAGGGTTCGGGATTATGATTGAAGTGACCATTTGTTTCGCCATTCAATAAAACAACATCATGCACACCCAAAGCAATAAGCAATTTTGGAATTGCAATGCTCCCAGTACTGTTTATACCATCAACCACTATTCTATATTTTCTTGCACCTATCGCTGCCGCATTTACTAGATCAAGATCAAGAATCTTCTTTATGTGTTTTTCAATGTATCCATTTTTCATCTCAACACTTCCGAGCTTTTCCACTGTCGCATATTCATAATGTATATCTTTCGCGATAGCTAAGATCTCATTTCCATCATATGCTGAAATAAACTCTCCCTGCTCGTTGAGCAGTTTTAATGCATTCCATTCTACCGGGTTGTGGCTTGCGGTAATGATGATACCTCCGCCTGCATTTTCGCTGGTTACAGCAATCTCAACTGTAGGTGTAGTAGAAAGGCCCAGGTCAATAACATTCATTCCGAGTGCCTGCAGAGTATTAGAAACCAAGGATGAAACCATCTTTCCTGATGGCCGTGCATCTCTTCCAATTACGATTTTAGCATTATTTCCTCTACCCATAATCCAGTGGCCAAATGCGGCAGTAAATTTTATAATGTCCTCCGGTGTAAGATTATCACCGGGTTTGCCACCGATGGTACCGCGAATGCCGGAAATAGATTTTATTAGAGTCACTCTGCAATAGTTGTATGAGTTTTGAAGGGATAAATCCGCGCAAAATTAATGAAAGCCAGGTACAGTTCTCATTAACAGGGCACTTCGATATAATGTCAATTCGACTACCTTTATGCACATTTCAGCAGGTAAATTATGAAGCAGAAAGAATGGTATGAGACCTGGTTTGATTCACCCTATTATCATGTGCTTTATCAAAACAGGGACGAAGAAGAAGCCGAGCAATTTATGCAGAACCTTCTTTCATACTTAAAGCTGCCGGATAATAGCAGAGTCTTAGATGTTGCATGTGGGAAGGGGCGCCATGCAGTTTATCTTGCAGAAAATGGGTTAGATGTTGTAGGGATCGATCTCTCGTGGAAGAATATTAGTCATGCTCAGCATCTGGAGAGAAAAAATCTCTCCTTTTTTCTTCATGACATGCGAAAAGCATTTTATGTGAACTATTTTGAAGTTGTTTTCAATCTGTTTACCAGCTTTGGATATTTTGAATCTGAAAAGGAGAATCAAAGAGCAATTAATTCTATGAGCCTTTCATTGAAAAAAGGAGGTCGGTTGGTAATTGACTTTTTTAATTCAAATAAAATTTCTAAAGAGCTCGTGCCCCAGGAATATGTAACTCGGGAGGGGCTGATGTTTTTAGTAAAGAAACAATTTGAAGGAAAGGTTATCTCAAAGAAGATCTATTTACAAGACAGGGGAAAGGAATATGAATTTGAAGAACGTGTTCAGACACTTCACATGTCTGATTTCCAAAAGTATTTTGAGATATGTAAATTACAAATCAAGGATGTATTCGGAGATTATCAATTGAATGCTTATGATGAAAACAACTCTGACCGAATGATCATTATTGCCGAAAAAATATGATCATGACTCAACTGCAGTTTTGCACATCCTCTTCTCACCATAGATAATAACTTTAAAGAAATAGCATTGGAATCATTGATTGATCTCGACCAGAGGCTTTTTATATTTTTTAATCAGCAACTGCGAAATCCATTCTTTGATTTTATCATGCCTTATCTGCGTGATAAAAACTTCTGGATTCCATTATATATATTGCTTGTATTTTATTTTCTTCTCCACTTTAAGTTTAAAAGTTGGATTGCAATAGCCTTTGCAGTTGTAACAGCGGTGATGACCGACCAATTGAGCAGCAGTGTAATAAAACCTTTAGTACATAGAATAAGGCCCTGTAACGATCCCTCTTTTTCTGCAGAGGTGCATCTTTTAGTTGGCTGCGGTGGAGGTTTCAGTTTTATCTCTTCTCATGCTGCAAATCATTTCGGGCTTGCTTGTTTTTTAAGTGTAATGCTCCGCGAAAAATTTAAATGGATGCTACCTGTGGCATTACTCTGGGCTGGGCTGATTGCCTTTGCTCAGGTATATGTGGGTTTGCATTATCCATTAGATGTATTATGCGGAGCTATCTTTGGAAGTATGATTGGTACAATGACAGGAAAAATTTGTAAATCTATCTTAATGAAAAAATTTGTGAGACGGTCGTTTTAATGCAAACGTGGGAATATTTTCTGCTCTTCAGTGCACCCCTTATTGGTGGAGCTGCTGCCCTGTTGCTGAAGAAGAAAAGCCTTGATAATTATAAACTTGTTTTAAGCTTCAGTGGCGCATTTCTTTTCAGCGTCAGCCTAATTCACCTGTTCCCGGTGGTTTTTAATAATAATGAAAATGCGGGTATATATGTGCTTGTTGGGTTTTTCCTTCAGGTGCTTTTAGAACAGCTCACACATGGCATTGAGCACGGCCACTTTCATCAGCATCAGGAAAATCATAATTACATATTTGGATTGCTTATGGGCCTAACTGTTCATTCGTTTCTTGATGGAATTCCGCTGTCAGATTACAAATTACTTGAGCAAAGTCACCATTCGTTGCTCTTCGGCATCTCGATTCATAAAATACCGGAAGGTTTTGCATTGGCATCTGTACTCCTTTTTTCCAACTATAAGAAACTTACTGTACTGATTGTTGTGCTGCTTTTTTCTCTTGTAGCACCTGCTGCTGTAATACTATCAGATGAATTTGTTTCAGGAGGTTCATTTTTTTCCATCATCGTACCTATGGCAGTCGGTTCTTTTCTACATGTCTCTACAACAATTTTGTTTGAATCTGAATCAAAACAGCATTTATTTGGGTGGAAGAAAATTGTAGCAATTCTTCTTGGTGCCGGCATTTCACTTTTAACTATATAATTCTAAAATCATGGAATTTGAATTGATTATCGTAAACCCACAAGTTGAAACGCATATTGCCCTGGTGCAATTGAACCGACCAAAAGAGTTGAATGCTTTGAATAATCAGCTTATGAATGAGCTGAAAGAAGCCTTGCTTCAATTAGATAAAGACGATGCTGTGAAAGTGATTGTCTTAACAGGAAATGATAAGGCCTTTGCAGCAGGAGCGGATATAAAGCAGATGGCATCTGCTACACCTTTTGAGATGATGAAGGCCGATCTGTTTAGCAATTGGGAACAGATAAAAAGAATTAAGAAACCAATGATCGCAGCGGTTTCGGGTTTCGCTCTTGGCGGTGGCTGCGAGCTGATGATGCACTGCGATATAATCGTAGCTTCTGAAACAGCACGTATCGGTCAGCCTGAGATTAAAATTGGTGTAATGCCAGGAGCTGGAGGAACACAGCGACTTACCCGTTCTGTGGGTAAAGCACTGGCTATGGAAATGATACTCACCGGTAGATCTCTTACTGCTGAAGAAGCTCTGCGTACAGGTTTGATTAATAAGGTTGTTCCAATAGAATTGTATTTGCGTGAAGCAATAAGAATGGCACAGCAGGTAGCAGAACATTCACCAGTATCGCTGAAGCTTGCAAAAGAAGCAGTAATAAATGCCTTCAATTCTACACTTGATGAGGGCCTTCAATTTGAGCGAAGAAATTTTTATCTGTGTTTTGCTTCCCAAGATCAAAAGGAGGGTATGAATGCGTTTATTGAAAAGCGTAGCCCTCAATTTGAAGGAAAATAGTTTTAATCAACCCACTCCGCTACGAACACATTGGTGTCACGCGTTCCGCCATTGTTTCGATTAGAACAGAAGACGAGATATTTTCCATCGGGTGAGAACATCGCAAATGCATCGAACATGTTTGAGTAAGTGACTTTTTCCAATCCCGTTCCATCCAGATTAATTAGATATAAGTTGAATGGAAATCCGCGTTCATATTCGTAGTTCGAGGCAAACAAGATTTGCTTTCCATCAGGTGTAAATACCGGTGCCCAGTTTGCACCCGGCATGTTTGTTACCTGACGTACATTATTG
>JACCZZ010000347.1 GCA_013695715.1 Chitinophagales bacterium
CATCAGATTACACAGCTTATAGAGCAATCGGGCCGCAACATTTGCATCCCATTCATCGTCTCCAGCCACTACTTCGTTTAAATCGAAACCAATGATCTTCCTGCCTGACTTAACAACATTTAATATAAGATAGACAGCCTGTTCAAATTCCAAACCGCCGGGAACGGTGTGCCGGTGTGTGGACATAGCTTAGGATCTAATCCATCAATGTCGAAACTTATATAAACGTGTTTGGGTAAATGACGAATAATTCTATCGCAGATCTGTTTCCAGTTTTCTCCCTCATATATAAGTCTCTTGATATCCGCATCAAGAAATGTTTTTACTCTTCCATTCGACTCATGAATAACCTTCATCTCTTCATGACAATAATCACGAATTCCTACTTGCACCAACCTTGTGATTTGAGGAATCTTAAGTGCGTTAAACATGATTGATGCATGAGAATAAACCAAACCCTCATAAGCGTTTCTCAAATCGCAATGAGCATCAATCTGCAGCACTCCATATTCCGGATAAGAACCTGCAAGTGCCTCCATAAATCCTAGTGGTGTGCTGTGATCGCCACCTAATAATCCAATGAGTTTTCCTCTCTGAAGTAGTTCACCTGCTTCTTTGCGTACGTATGATCTTAACATTTCACCACCTTTATTGATAACTTCCCTAACCTTCCGAAGTGCTTTTTCATCTTCTGAGTTATCTCTATCCTCCAGAGCAGAAAGATATTTTTGTGCTTTCGATCGCAGGTTTTTTCCTAAGTCACGAATTTCTTTATTTGCTTTTTTAATAAAAATCCCTCGCTTCCATGCTTCAGGAACATCGTCATCATATAGATCAACCTGACGGGAGGCTTTTGATATTGCTGATGGAGCGTTGGCAGTTCCGGCCGAATATGAAACGGTAACTTCCCAGGGAACTGGCAAAATAATGATGTCGGATTCTTCTTCAGAAAATGGTAAGCCGAAAAGCTGTTCACCTGTTGCGATGCCATTCGGATCAAATCTTTTAATCTTTTCTTCTTTGTTCATTTGATTTTATTTCTATTTGAAAGGGGATGGCTAAACATTCTTAGCAGGAAGACAAAAATACGGATTACCCATGCTTAAAGCTGTTTTTAAAAACATACTTCAGCTTTTGAATCAAGAAAGTTGAATTAAGTATTATGCTCCGCTTAACCCTTCGACAGGCTCAGGGTGACACCGCGCAAAGGCTGGTTGAGTTTCCGCCTTGACGAGCTCAGTGTGACAGCGCGGAAAATCAAGGCTCATATTGAAGAGTTGTATTCAATGTTATGCTGTAACTGCTATGCACCTATTTTTCCTTTTGCTTACCCTCATATTCTTTTCTCGTGCTTCTGTTTTCTAAGGCCAGCAGTATAATCACCGCAGTTCGTGAAATTACCCTTCACCTGATCAGAAAGATTATACTGATGCATTTTAAAAACAGCAATTATTTTAAGCATCAGGTAAAACTTATTAATCAGGTTTGTGTTGTAAATTTGCATATCTGATTTTACCATGAAAAAGATACACATCATTGGCCTCGTAATGATTGCGGTGGCCATCGGTTTTATTATAACTCTTGCAAGTGATTACAGTCAATATGAGACTTTTTCATCTGCACAGGGAGAAACGAAAAAAGATTTTCATATAGTTGGCACCCTGGTGAAACAGAAGGACCAATATTATGAACCAACAAAGGACCCGAACTATTTCACCTTTTACCTCCAGGACAAAAATGGGGAAGAGCGTAAAGTAGTTTTCAATGGAACAAAGCCCCAAGACTTTGATCGCTCTGAACAGATTGTATTAACCGGCAAAATGTCGGGATCAGACTTTCATGCAACACATATATTGATGAAATGCCCTTCAAAATATAAGATAGACGAGCTGGAAGTTACGGAGTACAAAGCAAATAGTTGATGGTAGAGAATTTTGAGGGCGAGCACCTTTTACCGGGCCAGATCGGCCAGATTTCTGTTTATAGTGCTTTTGTCTTTGCTCTTATTGCTGCAATAGCATTTTTTATCTCCTCATTTTCGAAAAATGAATCCGGCAAGAAATTGTGGCAACGGGCTGGTTACGTTGCCTTTTTCATTCAGGGAGCAGCAATATTATCCATCATCGTCAACCTGTTTATCATCATTCACAGCCATTATTTTGAATATTATTATGCCTGGCAGCACTCAAGTAAAGCGTTGCCTATGAATTACCTGCTTTCATGCTTTTGGGAAGGGCAGGAGGGAAGCTTTTTACTGTGGATGTTTTGGACATCGGTATTAGGTGTTGTGCTGATATTTACGCTGAAGGAATTTCAGGCAGGTGTGTTAAGCGTGTTTGCCGTAGTGCAGGCATTTCTCAGTTCCATGTTGCTGGGCACTTATTTTTTCGAATATAAAGTAGGCAGCACTCCTTTCGCACTACTTCGGCATGAGATGGTGAATGCACCCATCTTTCAACGCGCCGACTATCTTAGTTTCATTCAGGATGGAAATGGCTTGAACCCCTTGCTGCAGAACTACTGGATGGTCATACATCCTCCCATTCTCTTCCTTGGCTTTGCCTCCACCTTAGTCCCTTTCTCATTTGCCCTATCGGGATTGATGAATCGCAACTTCTCTTATTGGACAAAGCCTGTTATGCCCTGGGCATTGTTTTCAACCGCTGTATTGGGCACTGGCATTATGATGGGAGGTGCGTGGGCTTATGAAGCGCTGACTTTTGGCGGCTATTGGGCATGGGATCCGGTGGAGAATGCATCATTAGTTCCCTGGCTTACGCTAATTGCAGGAGTGCATACAGCTCTTGTTTTTAATAAGACGGGCAGATCGCTTCGCATGACCTATGTATTCTTCTTACTAACTTTTGTGCTGGTACTCTATTCAACTTTTCTAACGCGAAGCGGCATTTTAGGCGATACCTCTGTTCATGCTTTTACAGATCTTGGCATGAGCGGCCAGCTTGTTTTTTATATGGCTGGTCTGTCAATTCCGGCAATTGTTTTACTCCTTATTTATTGGAAAAGGATACCATCAATAAAAAAAGAAGAGAACATCTTCTCCCGCGAATTCTGGATTTTTATTGGATCATTAATTTTCCTGCTGTCATCTATGCATATTGCATTCAATACCTCTTTGCCGGTATGGAATAAATTGTTCGGAACAAACCTCGCAGTGCCCTCTGATGCGGTTACCTTCTACAATAAGGTGCAGCTTTGGGCAGGAGTTTTTATCGCAATATTGTCAGCTTCGGCATTGTATTTAAAATTTAAGAACTCGGATGCCAAGCAATTTCGAAACCGCATTCTTATGCTTCTTGGCTTAACAGTACCCATAACTATTATAATCGCGATTGCGGGAAAGTTTGACCTGGTTTCCAATATCATTCTTCTTTTCGCAGCTCTTTTTGGAGTGATAGCAAACCTCTACTATTTCGTTATTGTCTTATCAGGAAAACTGAAGTTATCTGGCGCAGCTGTTGCTCATTTAGGTTTTGCTCTTACATTATTAGGAATTCTCATTTCTTCTGCGAAGAAGGAAACCATCTCATTTAATTCTGCAGGTGTTAATTTCGGAAAGGAATTTAGTGAAGCTGCTCAGCGGGCAAATATGCTGCTTTATAAAAATGTTCCTGTAAAGATGGATAAGTATACAGTTACCTATGTTGGTGACTCAGTGTCGGAGCCCAATTACTATTATAAAGTTAACTATGAAGTGTTTGACTCTGCTACTGGGCAGATTAAAGACCGATTTACTTTATTCCCAAATGCTCAGATCAACCCGAAGATGGGTCTGATTGCTAATCCGGACACAAGGCATTATTTGACGAAAGATCTCTATACACATGTTACATCTGTTCCTGATAAAACAAAGCAACAAGCTTCAGCAAAGGAAGAATTCAAGCCTTACTTAGTAGAAAAAGGAGATACTATCTTCACGAAAAACAGCTACGTAATACTCGAAAACATTGCACGAATTACTTCTTCAAAGAAGGTAGAGATAAAACCTGGAGATCTGGTTGTAGGTGCCGATCTTTTAGTAAAAACAATGGAAGGTCAGAGCTTCTCCGCACAACCGTTGTTTTATATTCATGGTAACAGAGCTAATTTAATTGATGATAAGCTACCAGAATTAGGACTCACTTTTCGGTTAAACAAGATTATTC
>JACCZZ010000349.1 GCA_013695715.1 Chitinophagales bacterium
AGGATTATTATCATTAATGGTGCCTACCCCGCGAATTCTTACCGCAATACCTTCACCCGGCTGTCCTGTAGATTGTGTGATTCGAACACCTGACGCCTTTCCCTGTAGCGCCTGATCTAAATTTCCAACTGGCAACTTCGAAAGTTCCTCGGCATTAACTGTCGACACAGCGCCGGTGATGTTGGAACGCTTCTGGGTCTGGTACCCTACCACCACCACTTCATTTAAAGAATGGAAAGCTGCTTTTAGAGTAAGGGTTAAGGTTTGAAGGCTACTACTGACACTTACAGATTGCTTAAAATCTGTGTAACCAAGATTTGAAACCTTTAACGTATATGTCCCTGGTGGTACATTGTTAATTTCGAACAAGCCATCATCATCCGTATTTGCACCGAACTGTGTGCCTTCTAAAATTACTGTGGCATAGGAGACAGGGGTTCCCTGGTCATCCACTACTTTTCCATTAATAGAGCCATTTTGGGCTGAAGCTTTATAAGTAATCAGGCAACAACCGATTATAACTAGTACCAAAAGAGGTTTGTAAATATTTTCTTTCATAAGCAGGCGGGCTTTGGATTCAAATGTTTGTTTCGACCTAACAATGTTAATCAATTATTCTATACTGAGTACTCGGATGATGGCATAAATGTGAGCATCTTAAAATAGATATCGCAAGATAAATATTATATCTGTGTGACGTGTAGACTGGACCTGAAATTAATATTTTGGCTCCCCCGCTGCATTCCAGAATGGTTTAGCAGAACTAAAAAAGTTTACCATCGCGGGCGCTATTAAGTGGGAGATATTGCAAACAAAAAAGGCACTTACAGAATTACTTCAATAAGTGCCTGATTATCATGGTGGGAACTACTGGGTTCGAACCAGTGACCCTCTGCTTGTAAGGCAGATGCTCTGAACCAGCTGAGCTAAGCTCCCAAATTATTTATTTCTAAAAAGAACATTTAACTAACTGACTTGTAGCCCTTCCGACCTTTTGTCGGAGTGCTCTGAACCAGCTGAGCTAAGCTCCCTTAGGTGTCAAAAGTAACTTTGATTTCTGATTTTACAAAGAACGTGTATTGATAGTAAGGATTAAAGACAAAATTTAAGCAACATGAATTTTAAATCATATTTCAGGAAGGTTTATTGCGTCTTAATGTTGGAATATGTAAGCCCTGATCGGAGTTCTGTATCAATATTCCAAGGCGTTTTACCTTAGTTTCCTCTCTCTTTGCGCTGACTACCCACCAAATTGCTGTTCGCTGATACCACGGCGCCTGTGCTTTGAAAAATGTCCATGCCTGCTTATTGGCTTTAAATTGTTTTTCCTGAATAGCGGAAAGCTTGGCTTCACTCTGTTCGAAAGCATAAATACCCGAACGTTTTTGATGTCGCTTATTGTATGCTGCAAGCCCCGCAGGTTGCATACGGCCAACTTTTATAAGTTCCTCCACACGTTTCATGTTTACATTGCTCCAGGTGCTTACCGACTTGCGGGGTGTAAAACGAATTTTATAGCTTTCTTCATCAATAGACTTGCGAATTCCATCAATCCAGCCAAAGCACAATGCTTCATCTACCGATTCAGGCCATGTGATGCTTGGCTTACCTGAATCTTTCTTATAAAATCCTACCCACAATTCCTGGGTTTTATCGTGATTCCTTTTCAGCCAATCATGCCAGGCGCCCGGTGTTTTAAAAAACTTTATTTCCATGAACTTAATCTTAGTCTCACAGGCGCAATTCCAAATCCGTATTAACTGTAAAATATATTAGGTTGAACCTAATACCTGAACTGAGATGGCGGATTGAGTCCCCCATGACGCCTTAGGCAGTTTACATCTTAATACCCTTAGGTTCATACTCCGAATTGCCTCAGGTGATGATCTAAGTGTTTCCATGATAAATTATCCCACTCCTGAACTGTAAGCTTGCCAAAGAAGGGATGAGGATCTTTCGATATTGCGGAAACACCTGATGATGCAAAGCGCTCTACCAATGCGATCAATTTTTCTTTTCTTCCTCAAAATGGGGCTCTTCCGGAAACTTTAAATATTTTATCGGTTGGCAAATTTTTTTTGAAAGGCTTCTCTCCTGCTAATTGTTTTTTAGCGATAGCTCCGAAGAGGATTCCTACAAGCGACTTTTTCAGCTTCAATTCCCCAAAAGCTACCTTCAAAGCCCTTTGAATGTGAGCAATCATTTGGGCTCCATTCATTTTGCCCCATTGACGTGGTGCATCTTGGGTAAGCTGGTTGATGCGTGCAATCATTTCTGCATTATCGTTTTGGTTAAACAAGCTTTATATGACGACTGTATTTAGAATCTTCATTTAAACAATTGTAGAAATTAAACTCTCAACCGCCAGTAAGAAGAAAGTAATTTAATTTTTTACTTACCTATGAGTTTCATATCCAGCAACCCTTTGGTTAATTTTTTCCATTGCACTTTAGACAGACCTACCATAGCACCAAGTGCAACCACAGCATTTCTGATTTTATCCCCTGCTTTTTCTACCTCAGTATTAGGAACCTCATTTCTTCCATGTTCGGCTG
>JACCZZ010000353.1 GCA_013695715.1 Chitinophagales bacterium
CATGTAGTAGGAGTGGCATATTCTGCATTTGACATGCAGATTTATATTAATGGTGAACAATCTCCAACTACCACCGATGGAAGTGCAACTTACATTGCGGGTAATTCTTCTCATGGATCTATAGGAAGGCGGGTTGATCCAAATAATACTTACAGTTTTGATGGCGAGATAGATGAGGTAAGGTTATGGAATGTAGCAAGAACACAAAAAGACTTACGCGACTTCATGTGCAAAAAAGTTGATCCTAACACATCAGGGTTGCTTGGTTACTGGATTGCGGATGAATTTTATTCAAGCTCTACCATATTGGATAATACATTTCCGGCTGAAGATGGGTATATAGTCGGTAACGTTGAAAAAACTACATCGGGCGCACCACTGGGCGATGAAAGTCAATATATGTACACAAATGACTGGACGGGTAAATTATTATCCTTAACTGCTGCAACCGGCGATAAGATTGGAGCTAAAAATATAACCGGAAATCCTCACGGGGTGCAAATGTATCTGGTAAATTCCGAACCCTATTATACTGATAGTTTGAATATTACTCCAAACTATTATTTTGGAGTGTTTTGTGCTGAGTCTGCAACAGCAGCTTCCTATAAGGTCGGATATAAATACAAATATCAAAATGGAATTATTACGGCTGAGAATGAAGGATTAGCAGATGTATATACCAGGATGGATGGCTCAGTTTCAGAATGGCATGATTTAAATGCAAATCATGATTTATCTTCTAACGAGTTTAAAAAAGATAACCAGATTTCACGCGGAGAATATATTTTAAATGTAGAAGATGGTTTGAGATCAGCAGAAACTTCCCTCTTTACTTCGAAAGGTTCCATTAATATGATCAGCATATTTCCCAATCCCGCTGTTAACCATATTACTGTTGATTTATCACAAGTTTATGAACCTATTCATTCAATACGAATCATAGATCTAACAGGTAAAATTTACTACGAGAATAAATTCATTAAAAACACAAAAGAATTTACGGCAGATATTTCAACCTTCAGCGCAGGACATTATGTTGTAGAACTCATTACTGGTTCAGGTAGAATCAGTGGTAAGTTTGAAGTAGTTCGCTAAATTCTTTAACATACATTACCATAATGCGGTTATATGGGATGGCTTAACTAATGAATATACCTTTGGTCAGCTAACCATTATTAATTGCAGCAACAGTCTTGCAATTAAGAGATATCAGATATCTTTTTAAGAAGATTTTAAAGATAAATACACTCCTGACTGTCCATCAGTTTCAGTTGCATAGTCAAATCGATCAATTTTGAAACCGCTATTATCCAATATATTTTCTAAGTACTTTTTATTATATCTTACACAATGCAGGGGTAAAGTCCATTTCATTCTATAGTTGACAGGGTTTTCTACCTCATCAGGAACATGTTCTTCAAGGAAGGCTGTAAAAAAGATCTTTCCTGTTGGAGCGATTATGGATTTAAATTCTTGTAAGTAAGAGATAACATCTTCATGTTTCATGTGTGAAAAAACTGAATACAAATAAATACCATCTAAATTCTTCCCATATAAGAATGTTAATGCTGGTGAGGTCCCTTTTCCTTCCTTATTATACAACTCATTTTTCATATCCATTAGTATGAAATTAAAGTTGGAGTGAGAAGGAGAGATATTTTTTTTACACCACTTTATAGCCCGTGGGCTCACGTCGACTCCATAATAAGCTTTAATGGAAGGATTTCTAATTAATAACCCTATTGCTAACCTGCCTACACCGCAACCTACATCTAAAATTGAACTATGATCTATTCCAATAGTCTTTATTATACGGTCGGCTTCTTTAAGAGCAGAATTTAGGTAATGCTCATTATCATGAAAATCTCTCCCGCAATATCTTAAGTATTTTGCAGGTAAGATTACCTTTTTGTATATAACGCGATCAGGAATGAGAAAATGATACATCCTCTTCAATAATCGGGTGAATGCCTTAAATACCACTTCAGGTGAAATTTTGAGTCTGTTATTATAATTGAGTAATTATCGAAAGTTACACAAAAAACCTCCTTATGATCTATACGCCAACAGTTAGTTTGTGCTTGCAAATTCACAAATGCAAAGTAAATCAAGGCAATCTTCAATGTTTTCTTTAACAATGAAATAATCTTCAGTACTATATTTATGAAAATCTACCTCCTTTGCCTTATCATCTTTTTTACTTAGCATTTGTCCTATCATATTCTTAACTTCTTCTGGAATAAGAGCTCTTATATTTAATGGATCCAAAGATATCTTTCGTTGAATTTTTGCGATTCTCCTGAATTCCCTCTCTCTTATCTCCTTCCTTGCTTGTATTCCTAAAACCATTACTTTGTTAAAGCCAATCGTCAGTAGATGTTCTAATTGCTGCGGACTATATTCTCTTATATGAAATTTATTATAGGGTTTTTGACCATCCTTCAACCTTGTAAGACGGTTAGGTGTTGTAAGTATGAAAATTCCAGAAGGCTTAAGAACCCTATTTACCTCTGATACATAATTTCGGTCATCTTCTATATGTTCGATGACCTGAAAAGATATTGCTGCATCAAAAGTGTTATTGTCGAACGGTATTTTCTTACCGTCGTAATACTGATAAATACAGTTTTCCGAACTATATTTTTCCGTAGCATAAACTATTAAATCACTGTCAACATCTAATCCAACAATCTTCTTTACATTACTAGAAATCATCTTTGTTCCGTAGCCCTCTCCGCATCCAACTTCTAACAAATTATCCTCGGAACTTAATTTAGTTAAAGCAAACTCGTAAGCAATAACGTGCCTCAGATACATTAAATACTCTTCTTCAGAATGAACCTCTCCTGGTACTACCCTTTCGCTCGTTTTTTGAATCATATATAAAAATAAAAAATTCTTTACTTGGCCTAAACAAAGTAAAGATAAAAATTCCTTTCAATCCTAAATACTTTCACCCATGAACTTATATGGGTTCTAATTTTCGAGTTAAGTAACCAATAACGACAGTTCACCTGCGAATTATTTCAGCTTTACTTGTCCAAATATTTTGATCCCTCGATTTTACAGTTCAAGTACGGCACCCTTTTAAGTATTTGAGCCAGTCTTATCAGCAAACTGCTCTTAGTTGAAGAATTGACGCCATGCAAAGCCAATTTTTAAAAAAATTAATAATATCTTTATTGTTTGATGAAAAATGTTCTAAAAACTTTACTCCTTGCTAGTTTTGCTACAACAACCTCCGGGTACATGGTACTTGCTCAATCATGTTCCATCTTTGCAGGTAACGATACAGCCTTTTGTATGTCTCCTACAACACTAAACTTAAATGCACAAATATCTGGAACTCTGAACTCATGTTCAGATATCTCCTGGACACCACAAGCCGGATTGAATAATCCCACAATTCTTAATCCTATAGCAACAATCTCCTCATCCATTGCTTATACGGTTAATGCATCGTTTCCTTTCGGTCCAAATTTAATAGTGAATGGTGATTTTGAAGATGGAAATATTGCATTCATTAATACATATAGTTATAATTGTCCGTCCTCCAGTGCTATAGTATCAAATGAATACTGCATAACAGACAATCCAAACAATGTTCACCCCAGTGCTGCAAGTTGCTCAGATCATACTTCCGGAAGCGGATTGATGATGGTTGTAAACGGAGCAACGGTTTTTAATTCAGAAGTTTGGAGCCAAACTATTCCAGTAAGTGTAAATACGGATTACAGTTTTACATTTTGGTCAATGAATTGGTCCTCATTTACAACATATTTACCCACGTTTCATATTGTAATAAATGGCATTGTTCAAAACCAATCTTTTTCAATTAACCCGCTACAATGTTCGTGGAAGGAAAGTTGTTTAACTTGGAATTCCGGTAGTTCTACAACAGCTACTTTTCAAATTATTAATGAAGTTGATTATTATTCTGGAAATGATTTTGCAATAGACGACGTGGTACTTCAAGCTTTATGCCTTGCTTCAGATACCATTCAAATCACTGTTGGCGATACAATTAATCAAATGTTTGACACAACAGTTTGCCAAGGTTCCTTAGTTTCCCTATTTGCCGCTTCTGGAAATGTTTCGTGGTTACCATCAAATGGATTAAATTGTGACAGTTGTCAAACAGTTACCTTTGCTGCAGATTCTTCAATCATTTACATTGCGTCAGGTGTAGATTCGTTTTGCTTTTTTGTAGATTCTTTTCAGATTTCCGTAGATTCACTTCCATTTTTGTTGCTACCTGATGATACTTTTACTTGTAAGGGAAGTGAGATACAAATACTTGCACAAGGTACTTCTGGTGTGATATGGACTTCTGATAGTAGTCTTTCTTGTATTAACTGCCTTAATCCAATAGCAAATCCTGATACCACGACTACGTATTACGTTTCGACCTCGAATGGTATGTGTGAAATATCCGATTCTATAACAATATTAATAATGAATCCGCCTGCAATTGCATTTTTTCCTGATACCAATATATGTCAGGGCCTTAATGTGATTTTATCTCTTGATACTGGCTATAATTACTTATGGAGTCCCCCTCAGGGATTAAGCTGCAATGATTGTGCGGCACCAATTGCAAGTCCTGACAGTACTATAACCTATAATGTAGTTGTTTTAGACAGCGGATGTATAACTATAGACACAATAACAATTTTTGTCAGCTACAATGATTCAGTAAATGCAGGTTTGGCTGATTCAATATGTGAGGGTAAGAGTGTTCAGTTAGCTGCATTGGGAGCTAATGATTATTTATGGTCTCCATCATTTTCTTTAAATGACGCAAACATTAGTAATCCTGTTGCAAATCCAACTACAACTACTGAATATGTAGTTCACGGTAATGATGCTTGCGGTGAAACTGCTGATTCGGTAATTATTTTTGTGTTCAAAACACCAAGTGTATTCTCATCTTATGATTCCATTATTTATTGCCATTCCGGAGTACAAATACAAGTATCCGGTGAGTCTACTTATATCTACCATTGGTTAAATTCTGATCTTGTTGACCCATCAAGTACAACTATCTCTATTAACCCATCGTCTTCAGAAATATACACTTTAAATGTATCAAATGGAATGTGCGATACTCTTTTAACGTTTCCAATTCTCGTAAGTAATATTTCTAGCATTGTGATACCCAATGCATTTACTCCAAATAGTGATGGTGTAAACGATATTTTTTCAATAATGGATTATTGTCCCATATCATTAAAGTATTTTAGAATATTTAACCGGTGGGGGCAAATGATTTTTGAAACAAATGATTTAACCATGGGATGGGACGGCAATTATAAAAACATAAAATGTCCCATTGATGTGTATGTTTATTCAATATTAGCCCTCAAACAATCAGGCGACGCTTTACACCTCAGTGGAAATGTGACCTTAATAAGGTGACATAACCACGAATGTAGTTTAATCATTTAGTTGCTATAGTTTGTTCCAAGTCCCCGCGTATGCCTTCTCTGATCGCCCTACAAAAAACTTTGAACTCCTGCAACTTACCTGAAGCAAATGCAATAAAAAACACGTATAAACTATATATAAGGATGTTTATTATAAATAGTACGGGATTGGTTACTAAGTTGTACTTAGCAAAATATGTATAGTTTCTTATTGTATAGTATGGTCGGAAATCTGCCTGTTGTAAATACCTGGATTTGAATAATCCCTGCTGCGTTTTAATGATCCAAGAATCATCAATATCGACAATCTCACTTTCGGAAATTAACCAGATTTCTCCCCCTGTTTTGGTAATCCGATATGTAAATTCAAAGTCATCCACATACACAAAGAAACGTTCATCTGGGAGACCTATTTTAAATAGTATATTCTTATGAAAAAACAAACCACCATAGGGAGCCATAGGAATTTTAATACTTTCTAATAAAGTACCTTTTTTTAAGAATTTTTTTCTGGAAATTTTATAAATTATTATATTCACAAGTTCAACGATTCCAAAGCCAAGAAATAAATTACCTCTGGGAAAAACCATCTTGACAGGTAGGCCATGTGCCGCATCCATTAAATACTTCCTATCTTTTCTAATAGATAGCAACGCCCTAGATTCGTTTTTATCATGGCATGAGATTAAGCTCCAATATTTTAATAGTACTCTACTGGCATTTGGAAGTGGTAAGTTGTCATCGTCTAATAACCAAATTAAATTAACCTTGTTTAACTCAGCAAGGTAGCTCAACCCAATATTATATGCCTTTGCCGATCCATAGTTCTTATCAAGGTTTAGAAGCTTAATTTTAGATGTATTTAGTTCGCTAACAAGTAAACTGATATTATATGAAACATCATTATTAACAATTAAGATGAAGGATATAGTTTCATCTTCAATCAATCGCATTAAAACTCTATTGAGCAAATGCCATCTGTTTCCATAGGTTACCGTTAAAACTGATATCATTCATCTCTTATTTCGTTCAATATACTGCTAACTTGACTTGCACATTTCTGTCGGGAATAAATTTGTTCTCCGCTATTAATAGAAATTAGTTGATGTTTTTGGAATAAAACATATAACACCTTCAAGTGTTTCTTCATCCCCTCTTTATCATCAAAGTCAAATGCTTCTCCTGCTTTTGTTTCAGATAGAATGCTGGCTGCATCACCATTTGAAGGCCCAACACATATTATTGGCCTCTGGGCAGCAAGGTACTCAAACAACTTGCCTGGAATATGACCTTTTGCATTTGGAACATCATTTAATACAAGGAGTAATACGGAGGCATTTACCTGCATCTGCAAAGCCTCTTCATGAGGTAAATATTTTTTATTCTCTACAAAAGCCGATAATCCCATAGATTTCAATTCATCAAGAACAGCAAAATCTACTTTCCCTGCAAGGCGAATAACAAGGTCGGTTTTTAAAGTAGGTATTTCCTCATTTAACTCCTTTACAGCCGTCCAAAAATGGATAAGCTTTCTTTCGACACTGAGCAATCCAATGTGTGTGATTGAAAACTTTTTATCAGGCTTTCGCACAAGACCTTCATAATCCTGCTCATCATATCCATTTGTTACCACATGAACTTCACGGTTTGCTATCTCGCCAAGCTCAGCGGCCCAGTGCCAGCTTACAGTTGTTACCTTATCTGCTGTTTTCAATACATCCTTTTCAAGACGGTGATGTTTAGCATCGGCCCATCGGGTAAGCATTAGCTGACCATAAAAATCAATCGTAGTCCATGGATCACGA
>JACCZZ010000388.1 GCA_013695715.1 Chitinophagales bacterium
TTTTAAATGGAATACCTGCATCCATTATAGCGAGAGAACCTGCGCAAACTGTAGCCATTGAAGATGAGCCGTTACTTTCCAGGATATCACTTACAATTCTTACGGTGTAAGGATATTCACCGCCTGGCATCATCTTTTTTAAAGAGCGCATGGCAAGATTTCCATGCCCCACTTCACGACGCCCAACGCCTCTCATTGGTTTTACCTCACCTGTTGAAAATGGCGGGAAATTGTAATGCAAAATAAATTTAGAGTAATCACTTTTTGCAGCACTTTCAATAAGAAGTTCATCGAGCGGGGTGCCTAAAGTTACCGTGGTTAAAGATTGTGTTTCACCACGTGTAAATAAAGCTGAGCCGTGTGGAGAAGGTAAAAGATCGGTTTCCATTGTCAGCTCTCTTACATCAGTAGTTCCCCTGCCGTCTAACCTACGCTTTTCGTTTAAAATCATATTTCTTACAACATGATATTGCAGATCATTAAAGTAATGGCTGATCAAACCTTTATCCTTGTCCTCAAGTTCACCAAGGTGCGCTACCAATTCATCTTTTAAAATATCAAACTCACCGGCACGGTAATGCTTGGCAGATCCTGCTGATGAAATATTCAGCATCTTTTCAGTTGCAAAATCTTTTATTTTTTGCTCCAGTTCTTCATTGCGATAAGGTGCTGAAAATTCTCTCTTAGTTTTTGACCCGGCTTTCTCACGGAGTTCATGTTGGGCTTTCACCTGAACCTGTATGGCCTGGTGAGCTAATTCAATTGCTTTAATCAGATCTTCTTCCTGGCATTCATTGCTTTCACCTTCCACCATCATGATATTCTTTTCGGTGGCAGCAATTATAAATTCCATATCGCTAGTGGTCAGTTCAGTTCTTGTTGGGTTTACTTTAAATTAACCATCAACTCTGCCAATTCTTACTTCAGAAATAATTTCTAAAATAGGAACATCTGAAACTGCTAATGCAGCAGAAGCGGCAAGACATGCCAGCGAATCAGGCATTATCTCGCTATCAGATGAGATCAGGCTTACCAACACCTGTACTTCACAATAATAATCTTCAGGAAATAAAGGCCTTAAGGCACGGTCAATAAGCCTTGAGGTTAATATTTCATAATCATTTAAACGGGCTTCTCTTTTAAAGAAAGAACCCGGTATTCTTCCGGCGGAAGCAAATTTTTCTTGGTAATCAACAGACAGAGGAAAGAAAGATTGGCCTTCCCTGGGCTCTTTGTTTGCAACAACTGTTGCCAGGATTATACAGTTGCCACATCTAACTGTTACAGCGCCATCTGCCTGGCGTGCTAATTTTCCTGTTTCTAAAGTAACCATGCGGCCATCGCCAATGTCAAAGGTTACTGATATAGGTTTTGGTATCATATAGTTTTAATCAATAGTGCAAAAAAAATATCCCAACCGTTACATGCAGTTGGGAATAGACAATATCGTTATAGAAAAGATTATTTGCGAAGTCCTAACTTTTCGATCAATGAGCGATATCCCGTGAGGTTGTGCTTACTCATATAAGTTAATAATCTTTTGCGTTTACCAACCATCTGCATCAATCCCCGTTGGGTTGAGAAATCTTTTTTATTCCCTCTTAGATGATCTGAAATGTGGTTAATCTTTTCTGTTAACATTGCAACCTGTGCTTCAATGGAACCCGTATTAACAGCGTTTTGCCCAAACTCGGCAAAGATTGTCGCTTTTTTTTCGGTAGTTAAATAAGACATTCGTATTTAATTTGTTTTTTATCAGTTTTTTGCGAAGGTAGGAAAATGTTTTAAAATTTTTATAACTAACTCTCAAAAAAGGCAGTGTAGTTAGAACATGATAAAACCTCATTATTTCTACACAGGCTTATTAACCAAAGAACTTTCATAATTATGCAGCTCTAAAGTCTGCTGGTTTCAAGATGAAAAAAAAATTTTCTATTATAGGTTGTGGAAATATTTCAGGCCGGCATGCTGAAAATATTATTAAGTCGGGTATTCTGAAAGCTGTTTGCGATATTGAATTTTCGAGAGCATAATCCCTTGCTGTAAAATATTGAGCTACACCATATACTTCACTTGAGGGAATGTTAGCAAATGAAGAAGAACTTGACCTGGTAAGTATTTGTACACCAAATGGCTTACATGCTGAACAATCTGTTTATTGTTTAAACAACAATGTGAATGTATTGTGCGAAAAACCACTTTGTATAAGAGTTGCAG
>JACCZZ010000405.1 GCA_013695715.1 Chitinophagales bacterium
GGTGGATATACCAGAATAGTAAAGATGGGATTTCGGCCCGGCGATGCAGCAGATATGGCATTGATAGAGTTGGTAGACTTCAGTCTGTTGAATGGTATTGAATCTACTGTTACAGCAGCTGCTGATACAGCTCCGAAGAGACGTACCCGAAGAGGAAGTGCAAAGTCTGGTGCAGGCAACAAAACAGCAGCAAAAGGCTCCGATACAAAGCAGTCAGAAAAAAAGCCCGCTGCTAAAACTTCTAACGCACCAAAGATTAGACAGCGGAAGACCGGGGGGGCTTAGATGCTGAAGGTTTTCTTTCCTGCACCTATTTTATTTGTGGGCACCTTTTTACCCGCTAATTGAGCTGGTCATCATTGAAGGGTTCTGAATACTGCGTAAGACTCCCCCTATTTTATGGGAATTAAAGCTCTTATTTTCTTTTGGCATTTGATCGTCATTAACTTCACAGATCCTGAACTCCCATTTGCCCTTCCCATTTACTTATAACAGCCGTTGCCACTGCATTTCCTATCACATTCGTACACGCACGTCCCATATCTAACAGCCAGTCTATTGCAAGCAACAACGTCAATCCTTCTACGGGAATATTGAATATCTGCAGCATGCTGGCAATCACCACCAAAGAAGCACGAGGAACACCCGCCATGCCTTTGCTTGAGATTAATAGAATGAGCATCATAGAGATTTGCTGACCAAAAGAGATTTCCATTCCATAAGCCTGAGCAATGGAGATGGTTGCAAAGATCATGTACATAATAGAGCCATCAAGGTTAAATGAATAGCCAAGCGGCAATACAAAACTTACAATACGATTAGGGCAGCCAAAACGCTCTAATCCCAAAAGAGTTTTGGGCATCGCAGCTTCGGAGCTTGCTGTAGTAAAGGCAAGAAGCATAGGTTCACGTACATGGGCGAGAAGGGAGAAGAAATTAATGCGTGTAAGTAAGCAGATGAGAAATAGTACTATAAAAATAAAAATCAACAATCCTGCAAAGAATGATACTATAATGGTAAGATACCCGGCAAGCACACTCAGCCCCTTTTCAGCAATTACTGCTGTAATGGCTCCAAAAACACCAAGGGGTGCAAGCTTCATTATATAGCTTGTGACCTTTAACATTACATGAGCCACAGCATCGAAAAAATCTATGATCACAGCTCCCTTTTCTTTAATAGCTGCTGTGGCAACACCGAAAAACATCACAAAAATGATGATAGGTAATATCTGATTGTGTGCCATAGAATCAACAACGCTTTCAGGAAAAATGTGCGTAATAAATTCACGGGCATCAAATGGTTTTGTGGCTACACCATTTATTGAAACTCCCTGAAGGTTCAGTGCTTTGCCAGGTTCTATCATATTAACTATGATCAATCCCACAACCATGGCAAGCAAAGCAGCGAAAGTAAAGTATGCGATTGTCTTTAATCCGATACGGCCAACGGATTTAAAATCACCAACCCGCGCGATACCTACCAATAATAATGAAAAGACAAGTGGAGCGATAATCATTTTAATGAGCCGCAGAAATATGTCACTTAGAATCTGAATATTATGGGCGAAGGATTTTAGATCGCTTGGGTCAGGATGGGTTACGCGATAAAATTGCCCTACAATTATTCCAAGCAGCATCCCAATCATGATCTGCGCGGTAAGGTTGATGCGTTTCAGCATAAAGCAAATATGTATATGTAGGCGGGGAAGCTAAGATTATTTATTAAAATGATTTGCTGAACAGTGTCTAAGCTTGGTGCTGCAGTGGCATGAGGCAAACCATTCTACTTATTTATCAGGTAAAAACGCTGCAGCTTTTTTTCTAATTTTCTTACCCGCTCGGGCCAATCGCCAAAGTGTACATAAAAGGGAAAAGGATCAGGAAGTAACTTAAGATTTTTATCTCTTAGGATAAGGGCGTCTGCCATCAATCCCCTTCGAACAGATTCTTGTCCGGGCTGAGTTTTATCTGCAGATAATGATGTTTCAAGCATTCCATATTCAGCAAAAAGAAAAAACTCCTCTTTCATCCTTATCGAAGAATCAACTTTTAAATCCTCATTCAGAAAATAACTTCCATGTTCATCTTTTTGGAAAGCAATTGTAGAATCCATAGATATAAAGTAAACGGGACAGAATTTAAAACCATTTTTAAAGGCATTCATCATTGCAAGGTTTTCTTGCCGTTGTTCTAACGTAAGACGGTCTGCCTCAGCCGCATTACCCATTTGTTGAAGAGCATTAACAGCCCTTGTCTTAAAATTCAACCGCACGATAAGTGCTCCCTTTTTGAGATTTTGAATGCAGTAGCTCGCATATTCTTTATCAGTCATCATTTCGATGTCAGGATGCTGCGCTTCCAACCTTTTTGCTTCACTAAACAATAAAAGTCCAATGAGGAGCAATCGGTATTTCATAGTTTAGTTATTTGGTGAATTGAATATTAAAAGTAATGATCTCATAATAATTTGGTAAATTTTTTAAGGTAAAATGATAGTTAAAGGCTTTTGAAAATACCCAGTATTTTTGCAATTCAGTTCCAAGGTTGGGTTTGGATTATTCTTTATTTGTCACTTTTCTTTAGAAGAAAAGTAACCAAAAGAATCGCGATTGCCAAACGGCTCCGCCAAGCAATCGCAGGCTCGCGCACAGCTTCGATTTTAATAAGTACGTTGTTGCATCATCTGCTGTTTTCTTAATCAAAATCATGACTCACTCTTAAGAGTTACAGGAGTATTCATAATTACGGGGTTTTTTTAAAGAAATTATCCCTCGTTTTATTTAAAGCTGTGACATTCTTTGATTTTTGAATCCGCTCTTCAAAAAGTTAATTTTACACCTATTAATGCATTGATTATTTAAATTTAATGGCAATGTCTCTTTTCGAAAAACATAAAGGAATAATTGATCGTGCCATACAGGCAATTAATGAGCGCAGCTATTACGCAGCATATCCTGAGCTACCCAAAGTGTATGCTGAAGACTCCGCAACGAAAGCTTCCGAGGCTTATAAAAATCAATTAAGTAAGAAGTTTGAATTAGCGCTACAGGGAGTTCCTGTAAGATGGGCTGGGGAAGAGGTTTCACCTTATACGCAAGAGCCGCTTGACATCCTGTATCCAATCTATGACGTAGAAGATACAATTGAAAAATCAAGAGCTGCTTTTAAATCTTGGCGAAAAACAACTCCCTCTGAACGTGCCGGTCTATTGGTAGAGTCGCTGGAAAAAATTAAAGGTAATTTCTTTGAAATTGCTCTTGCTACGCAACACACTACCGGACAATCCTGGATCATGTCTTTCCAGGCTTCGGGGCCACATGCAGCAGATCGTGCATTAGAGGCAATTGTCCTTGGTTATTATGAACAGACTCGCTTTCCTGATAAGGTTTTATGGGAGAAGCCGATGGGCAAATTTTCAGTGAAGATTGAAAAAGAATTTCATCCACAACCCAAAGGCATCGGAGTTGTTGTGGGTTGCTCTACATTTCCTGTTTGGAATAGCTTGCCCGGCTTATTTGCAAATTTAGTTACAGGCAATACTGCGATTGTGAAACCTCATCCGAAATCAATATTGCCAATCGCCATCTGTGTGGCAGCCATTCAGCAAACCTTTATGGAAAATGATTATGACCCTTGCACTGTGCAGTTAGCAGCAGATACAGTCCGGAATCAAGTTACTAAGGAACTTGTTTTACATCCTGACGTGAAGTTGATTGATTATACAGGAAGTACGGAATTTGGAAATTATATAGAATCAATTGCGAGCAAAACTACCTTCACCGAAAAGGCAGGCGTGAATTCTGTGATTATTGATTCTGTTGCCGATCTTGATGCTGTGCTTCAAAACCTTGCATTTTCTGTTTCTCTATACAGTGGCCAGATGTGTACGGCGCCCCAAAATTTTTTCATTCCTGATAAGATAATTGCAGGTGATCACGAAGTACCATTTGATGAAGTGGTGTCCCGGATGAAAGATCAATTGAATGGATTGGTGAATAATCCGAAAATAGGCGCAGGTGTGTTGGGCGCTGTTCAGAATGAAAACACTTTAAAAAGAATAGAAGATGCCGAGTCATTGGGTGGAAGATTATTGCTGTCTTCATCTGCTGTAAGAAATGAAGAGTTTGAAAACTCAAGAACCGTATCGCCGGTGCTCATAGAAGCGGAAGCATCAGAAAATCACATTTTTGAAAGTGAGTTGTTTGGCCCCATTGCCATTGCAATAAGAACGCGTGATACTATTGAATCTATCAAGCTTGCCAAGGAGCTTGCTGCCGAACATGGAGCCATTACCTGTGCTGCTTATACAACAGATGAAAATATGATGCATAAAATCAGTGAAGAGATGAATGAAGTATTTACCCCTGTAACCTTCAACCTCACAGGACCAATATGGGTGAATCAGCATGCTGCATTCTCAGATTTTCATGTTACTGGAGGAAACAGTGCCGGCAACGCATCTTTAACCAATCCTGAATTTGTGATTAAGCGATTTGTATGGGTTGGAAATAGGAGAATGATTTAGATGTATTTGTAAAAACACAATCCTTTATTCAGTGAATCATTTCGTTTTTACCATATACACCTTCATTCCATTAACATCATTCGTTAGCACTTCGAATTCGCTGTTGAGTGAACGAAACAATTCAGCCAACGATTTAAAACCATAGGTACGGTGATCGAAGCTCGGATCTAATTTCCGCAAACCCAGTCCAATCTCTGAGAGGTACGCGGTTTCATTGTCCCCCACCACCATGTTGAATGCTTTATTTAAAATGTTAAGATCATGCATCGGTGAAGATTTGTTAAGCGTAGCATACTTAATCTTCTGTTTATTAGCTGGCACCTTCTCCGACTCTTCTTCGATAAGCAGCGTTTCGCAAAAGGTGAAATTGTCGCATGAATGAACAAATGCTTTTGGAGTTTTTTGTTCGCCGATGCCCAGTACAAAAACTCCCTCTTCACGCAGCCGCTTAGCCAGCCCTGTATAATCGCTGTCGCTGGAAACAATGCAAAAGCCGTCAACCAGCTTGTTGTGTAAAATGTCCATCGCATCTATGATCAGCGCGCTGTCGGTTGAATTTTTACCTGTTGTGTAAGAGAATTTCTGAAT
>JACCZZ010000408.1 GCA_013695715.1 Chitinophagales bacterium
ATCCACATGCAGCTTTTGCATATGGCGTACTTACCGATGCTTATATCGAAATGGGTAAATACGATAGTGCGATAGTTATGGTAGATTCCATGTGCGCTATACGTCCCGATCTGACGTCGTATTCCCGAATATCTTATCTCCGCGAGATTTACGGTGATATACCAGGTTCAATAGAGGCTATGAAAAGTGCGTTAAACGCAGGAATTCCTAGAATGGAACAGACTGAATGGGTGCGTGTTTATCTGGGTCGTTTGTATGAGTTGAATGGCAAGCTGGATACTGCGGAATATTATTATCAGACGGCAAATGCAATGAGGCCTAATTATGCGCATGCCATTGCAGGTCTCGGAAGGATAGAGCGACAAAGGAAAAATTATACCCTTGCTATTACCTACTTTCAACAGGCAGGGTCACTCGTAACCGATTATTCCTTTGGCGACGAATTGATTGACCTTTACAGATTAAATAATCAACCAAAAAAATCGGATTCAATGGCTAAAGAGGTTGTTAAACTCTTGAGTGTTCATGCAAATACTGATGATAGAAATCCGGATGCAGGTCACTACGCAGATAAGGAACTTGCCTATGTATATCTTAAAACAGGAGAGAATGACCTTGCATTAAAGCATGCCGAAGCAGAATATAAGAGACGGCCTGATAACATTGATGTTAATGAAATGATGGCCTGGACTTGGTATAAGCGGGGTGAATGGAATAAATGTTTACCATTCATTGAAAAAGCCATGCGTACAGGATCTAAGAATCCTGGATTGCTTTGTCGCGCAGGCTTGATTTATTATAAAAATAATCAACATGAAAAAGGCCTTGCTCTTTTACAAGAAGCCATAGCTATAAATCCATATCTGAATGAAGATTTGATGCAGGAGGCAGAAGCATATGTATCAAAAACTGATAGCCAGGTGGCAGATGTTAGTTCTGGTTTATAATAGTTTTTTCTAAAGAATGCGAATCTTTTTATAGTACATCAAACAGTTTAGGATATAACCTTAATACTATCAAGGGAAAATGTCTTTGCTAAAGAAATTAATATGCCTCTTAATACCCATTATTTGTGTGGCATCAGTATCAGCATTGGCGCATGAGCTAAATTATGATTTCAGCAAAATGTCTAGAACTGACATAGGCCTTGCATACCTTCAATTAGGGTTTCAGCACATCATACCAAAAGGCATTGATCACATTCTTTTTGTTCTTAGTATCTTCCTTCTTAATCCTAAATTAAATAAGGTAATCTGGCAGGCTACTGCGTTCACTATTGCACATTCTATTACGCTGGGCCTTGCGATGTATGGTGTTATTAACCCTCCGGCTGAAATCATTGAGCCTGTCATAGCTTTATCAATCGTATTAGTAGCATTAGAAAATGTAATTACCGAGAAATTGCACCCTTGGCGAGTTTTGATAATTTTTTTATTCGGATTGGTTCACGGGATGGGATTTGCAAGCGTTCTAATTGGGTTGGGTTTGCCTCAAAAGGAATTCATTACGGGTCTAGTTTCCTTTAATATTGGTGTAGAGATTGGTCAGATTACCGTTATTCTGACGGCATATTTTCTCGTTGGAATGTGGTTTGGCAACAAGCGCTGGTACCGCAAGGCAATAGTGATTCCCTTTTCAATCGTAATTGCCTGCATAGCGATGTATTGGACTGTTGAGCGTTTAGCAGGAACAATGGGATGGGTATAATTACTAAGAATTTTTAGTAATGTCTTAAAACTACATCCGTTCCGGAACTTCTATTCCTAGAAGTTTCATACCCTTTCTTATTATTAATGCTACAACAGATGAAAGATCCAATCTGAAATTGCGTGCTGATTCATCTTCTGCATTAAGTATCGGTAGCTCTGCATAAAAATGATTGTAGTCTTTTGCAAGTTGATAAAGGTAATTGGCAAGGGTGGACGGCTCGTATTTGTTTGCAGCCTCAAGAATAGTTGAGGGATAGTGATATACCTGCATTAATACCTGTCGTTCCTTAAATTCAAGCCGATCTCTTTTGGTAATTTCTTTTCTATCAAACCCGTTTTTTTCGGCTGCCTTTCTCAATACCGAGCAGATTCGGGCATAAGTATATTGTATAAACGGTCCGGTGAATCCATGAAAGTCAATTGATTCTTCAGGATTAAATAACATTTTCTTTTTAGGATCTACTTTGAGAATAAAAAACTTCAAAGCACCCATACCAAGGGTATGATTCAACTGCAGCAATTCCTGTTCAGAGAAGTTTTCAATCTTGCCCAGTTCAGTGGTCTTTTTTGCAGCTGTCGCATCCATCTCGTCAATCAATTCATCAGCATCTACAACAGTTCCCTCTCTGGTTTTCATTCTTCCTGAAGGAAGATCAACTAGGCCATATGATAAATGATGAATTCCGTCTGCATATGGTCTGTTTAATTTTTTGCAGACAAGTTTTAAAACTTTAAAATGATAATCCTGTTCGTTGGCAACGGTATAAATCATCCTATCAGGATGATAATCTTCATATCTCATATCTGCCGTTCCGAGGTCCTGCGTTATATAGACTGATGTGCCATCAGCTCTGGTCAATAACTTTTCACCGAGGGCTTCCTCCTCCAAATCTACCCAAACTGATCCATCAGCTTTCTTAAAGAATACTCCCCTTTTCAATCCATCTTCAACAACGGACTTGCCTCTCAGGTAGGTGTCAGATTCCATATAAGCCTTATCGAAATCATTTCCTATTTTCAAAAATGTGGCCTCGAACCCCTGGTAAACCCATTGATTAAGAGTCTGCCAAAGGTTACGCACTTCCACCTCACCATCTTCCCATTTACGGAGCATCTCTGATATCTCACTATTCAAGGGCGCTTGCTTACGAGCCTCTTCTTCGGAAAGTCCGTCAGCCATCAGATTATTCATCTGTGCCCTCAGCTCCTGTTCAAAACGAACATAGTATTCCCCCACCAGATGATCTCCCTTTTCACCGCTGCTTTCCGGGGTTTCATGGTCGCCGTATTTCTGATAAGCCAGCATTGATTTGCAAATGTGTACTCCCCTGTCATTATATATATTAACCTTAATAATATCATTTCCGGCTGCTTTCAAAATTTCTGAAATGGAATAGCCTATAAATATATTGCGCAAATGTCCGAGGTGAAGCGGTTTATTTGTATTAGGACCGCAGTACTCTATTAAAACTTTTTGGCCAGTAGGAGGCAATTCTCCAAAAGAGTTATTGTTTATTGTTTCTTGTAGAAATTGTATCCAAAACTGATCTTTGAATCGCAGGTTAAGAAAACCCTTAACTGCTTCGAATGATTCCAATTCGGAAATCAGCATCATCAAAACACCGCCCAATTCAGTAGTGGTTTGTTCAGGTGATTTTTTTGAGATTTTTGAAAAAGGAAATGCAACAATAGTATAGTCGTATGGAAAGTCATTCGGTGGAATATTGACCGCTACCTTGTCGCTTGATACCTCATAATTATACAGTTGAAAAATAGCTTCAGCGGTTTTTTCTCTTAGCAATTGTTGTATGTTCATTTAAAAAAACACTTAAAATTTATTGACTGTACTATGGGCAATCGGAAAAAGTAAATTAGAAAATCTACTTGTATTTAAGAAGATTTTTGTCCTGCCGGATTATCTTACTCTTGCTGCTTCGTTGACGCTGGCATCAATCATATAATAATTGATTGGTTACTTTCAGGAGAATCTCAAAAGCATTTTCCGCCATCAGGTTTTCTTTATCAAGAGTAGG
>JACCZZ010000001.1 GCA_013695715.1 Chitinophagales bacterium
TCAACTATTTATATATTCCTAACTTGGCAATGTCAATTTTTCAGCGAAACAAATGGAAGTTTTTCTCATGCTTATGGTAATGCTCCAAGTGTTTCTAAAAGATATTTTATGGTGATCTCCCGCTGAAACAGATCAGTTATTGGTTAGATCATTTTCCCTGATCCCAATCCTTGATCGCCATGGGTATAAAATGAAATGCAAAGCGAGGAGGTACTCCTGCTTTGCATTTCTGATCTTTTTAGTTATTTCTTTATTTCAGCTCATATTCCTTTTTACCTACCAGGTATCCATCCTGATAAATTTCTGCAACATACTTTCCGCTCTCGAAGGGAGTGCCCTGGCTCCAGTTCACACACACATTATCTCTTTGCTGTTTATAGTCAACATTAGCAACAGTTGTATATTGGCTTTCCTGACCTGATTCTACTGTGGTAAATACACCAGAGCCCCTATCCTGAATTGCTAATGGAACTCCTTGTGGGTTGATAATTCTGATGAATAGAGTTTTCATACCCGGATCTGCTACATGGTTTTCAGGCACCTCGAAACAAAGTTTCAACTGATCAGCCTTTTTTGCTTTTTCTGTATCCTTTTGTTTTCCATTCGATTTGGTACGTATCCCTGAGAGATCAATATTTTGGGGCAGCAGCAGTGACGCAACCGTCACCTTTTGAGACAGTGTATTGTTGGTGCTGGTGAGTAAGGTATTCTCGTTAATTTTTTCAGTCAGGTTGCGCCCGAGTGAATCATTTGCAACTAAGAGAATACGATTTTGTCTCTGAACTGAATCGAGTTGCGCATTCATATTAGAGATAGCAAGATTCAAATTACTTAATTGTCTTTTATAATCTGCTTCACTCAATCTGAATTTTTTCTTATTACTCTCCAGATCTGCCTTCAGACCAAGTATGTATCTTTCTTTTACTGCCAGCACACTGTCGAGCGCTGCATTTTTCCCCTTATAGGAATCAATTTCTGCCAGTGCATCATTATATTTTGAATCAAGATCTTTATACCGATCTTCAGATTCAGCAACTTCAGTAGTAAGCCTGTTTGCAAGCTTTGTTTTGCTGGCATTCTCAGCAAACAGATATATACCTGTTCCCAAGAGTAACAGCGTGGCAATTAAGAAAAGGATATTGGTATTCTTGTTTCTATTTACCGGCCGGTTGAGGTTGCCTTCCGGATTTGAAGTTTGGTCGTTCATATTAATTATTATTTATTAGATAAAAAATTAGCCGCTGACAAAGGCTGCTGTCACTCCTTTAATTTTATGCCAGATTATTAGTTTTTTATTTTATACCTTCATTTTTATCTCTTCCTTTTGTAAAAAGTTACTTGTATGCTCGGAAGAAGCTTTAAAAGTTAGTTTCAATGATCACAAATAAAAGTATTTAGCTTTGCTCACTGATTACTCAATCAGGCTCCTTAGTTCAACGGATAGAATGTGAGTTTCCGGAACTCAAGATACAGGTTCGATTCCTGTAGGGGCTACTAATTTCCTTGAAATTATGCACACCACACCAGACGAGTGTACAAGAAAAGCAAGCTACAAGCAGCGCTTTATTGGACTACATTGAATTTTTTTATTACAGAGTTTTGTGATGATCTCACTTCAAGAAGATAGCTACCAGCATTAAGCAAGCCAATATCAAGTGAATAAACAGCATTGCTATTTAAGGTTACGCCAGCTTCCTGTTTTATGATTCTTCCCGCAAGGTCATACACTGTGATCACGGAATTGATGAGGTGTTCTTTAGTTGTTAATGTAAGAATATCTTTGGTGGGATTAGGAAAAAGGTGTAGGGAGAAATCCTTTTCCGACTCAGAAATCTCATTACTGTTTGTTGCTATACCTTGCCCGGCAAGAATAGAAGAATCAGGGATGCTGTTATAAGCATAATCCTTTATAATTATGAAAGAGGCGTCGGCAGCAACATCGCAGCGGAGCCAGCCATAGAAATTATTAATGCCAACATGAATTCTTAACCCAATGTAACCATCAGTAACTCCGTTCTGCCAATAACCCTCATAGCTAAACATTTCCAGCAGATTTCCGAAGTAGTCATCTTTAGGAGTATTGGCCTTCACCCAATTAACAGACTGACTAATTGGGTCGGAAGCTTCCAGCTTGAATACATTATATGCTGGCATTCCTACATTAGCATAGGTTCCTGCCACGGAGTTGCTAATGCTACCATTAGCATATTTACCAATCATTGCATGATTCTCAAAATAAATAATATCAGCGGCAACGCTATAATCTGCAATGCCGTCATTATTAAGATCGAGAGAATACCATTCTCCGGAATTACCTATTATTGAAAGGGTATCATCAGGAGCTACATCGTGATAAACAATCTGACCATCTGCGCTTTTCTGGGCTGCAATGAAGG
>JACCZZ010000020.1 GCA_013695715.1 Chitinophagales bacterium
AATGTCTAAATCTGCATCGAGAAACTCACACAAACCTTCTGCTATCTCCTGCGGATGTGACAACACTTCAGCGTAGTCAACATGTAAAACACTCACATTAGGAGACCTTTTTATCCATGCCATTGCCTGATCCATCTGCTTTTGAAATGCTTCACTCAGCACTATTGGAAAGGCGTTCTTTTCTATCGCTGCTTTTCTGCCCAGCATGATCTGTTGTGAGCGCATCACTTCCGCCATATCTCTGTGCATGAAGATGATCTTGTAGTCATACTTAGCAGGAAGATGAAGCAACAATGGGGCGATGATCTTTACAACTTTTTCATTCGCCTCCTGCAGCCATGAAGTATCTGTCATCAGCTTTTTTACTTTCTCATATTCCCAATATCCCTTCGGATTGTTCTGATCGGCCTGCCTTACAGAATCTGTAAGCACATCCGCGCCTCCCTCTTTCAGCATTTGCATCATCATGCTTGTGCCAGAACGGGGCAAACCTGTTATAACTGTAATAACTCCTTTTATCTTCTCTTGCACGAATTGATTGTGCTGCCGGGCTTTTACTTCATTATTTAAATGATGATCGTACAAACGCACCAGCCATTGATGCGCCTTTCTGTTGCCCGGATTTAAAGCACATACCACTTCAAATGCTTCTGCGGCTCTCTCATATTCTCCCATATTCATGAGGGCTTCCGCAAGTGTATAATGGGCAGAAGGATAAAAATAGAGCAATCCAATCGCATTTAAAGCTGACTCTGCTGCTTCTTCATGTAAATTTTGGCGAAGCTGGGATATTGCCAGTCCGTGATGCGCATTGGCATCCTGCGGATCAATGGCCAACGCTTTTGTAAAAGCACGCTTCGCATCTTCGAAGCGCTGGCTGCGGAGATAAATTCGTCCGAGCTGTACATGAAGCTGGCTCATATGTCCCGCCTTCTCCTCAGCCTTTAACAACATCTCTAATGCTTTTCTTGGTTTATATTCAAGCAACAGCAATGCTCCTTCAAGCATATCAATCTGCACAATGTTCCCATTATCCATCTGCCTTACCTTATCGAGGGTAGCACGAAACTCCGGAACTTTTCGCATGGCCTGGTAGCAGCGAATAAGTGCAAGGCTATAGCGCAACGCAGCCTCTTCTGAAGAAATTTCTTCAAGCAACGCCGCTGCCTTCTCATAATCTTTTTTATACATATAGACCCGCGAGAGGTAGTATTTTGATTCTCGAGTAATCTTTTCCAGGTTTTTCTGATTGTCGGGGCCGGGTGCTTCAATATAACCAAGCTCTACCAACTGCTTCATTGCCTCCTTGGCCGCCCATGGATCTTGACGTTGGTCGGTCGGATGTGTTCCAGCTTCACCTTCCACCAATTCCCAGCTGTCAATCAAAGCAGGCTGCACAGAATTTGTAAATGCCTGAACCAAAACTTTTCCATCCATATCTCTGCCCACAGGAAGATCAAAAAGCGTGAGTATAGTAGGTGCAACATCAAGCAGTGTTGCCCCATATATTCTTTCATCTTTTTGTATATTATTTCCCTTCATACAAAAAATACCATATGGTGAATGCTCGAAAGCAGGGCCAGCAGGCTCTTTCGGAAGCTTGTTTGGACGCAAATGATCCGGATGAAAACCATGGTCACTCATTACAATAACTGTGGTATCCGGGCCTGCAAGCTGAAGGAGTCTTTCAAGCATCATGTCATGAAAGCGATAGATTCCGCTTACTGCATCTTTATATACCTCATATAGATGATCTGGAATGCCTTTGCGTTGTGGTGGGTGAAACTTCATAAAAGCATGACAGTAATGATCTATTGCGTCATGATAAACCGCCAGAAATTCCCACTCTTTATTCTCCATGATCCATGTGCAGGCATTGTGTATTGAAGCAGCTTGTGCAAGAATTTTTGCACCTTGTCCGAGACGCGGATCATTTGGCTGATTGACCTTTTCGTAATTTGGAAATAAAGGCGCGAGGTGCGCGAGAGTAAGCTCCGATGGATGCACCCTAAGTTCTGCAAAGATCTCCTCAAGCTCCTTCGGATAAACGGTTCCATCCGCTATTGGCCAGGGCAAGCCATAAGAATCTACCGCACGCTGATAAAAATTAGAGACCATTACTCCGTTAATAGGTTCTGCGGGATGACTTGGCCACCAACCTACAACATGTGTTTTTATTCCCTCTTGTGTTAGTATGTTCCAGATGGCTTTTACCTTTCTTGATAGAGAAAGCACCGGGCGCACCGACATGTTGTTTGGGTCGGGTTCTACAAAACCCAGTATGCCATGCTTATCGGCTAGTTTTCCGGTTGCAATAGAAGTCCAGAGTATGGGAGAGAGAGGCGGATCAAGCGTTGCGAGATTGGCTATAACACCATCGTTCACCATGCCATTAAGAGTTGGCATAAGCCCCTCATCCATAAGAGGATTAATTACTTTCCAGTCGGCGGCATCCCATCCGATTAATAATACCTTTTTACGCATCCTGATCTTTCGTTTCCTGTTCCTTTTTCAATTTGGCCGCTTCCATTTTTTCTTTTCGCTCCTGTTGCCTTTGCTTTGCTTCTTCTACCTCTTTTTTAATCCGCTCCAAAAGCTTCTGCTCATAGCCTGAGTCTATTCGTTTTTGTCGCCACGGCTTCATTGCTACTGCTCCAAGTGCCAACAATCCTAAAGAGCCCTCAGGTGGAATATCGAATGGAAGATTTTTTGAAGCATCAATGATCTTTATATGTTCAGCCATAATTAATAACATTTAGAATTGATTCAAAACAGTTTGGGGCAATGTTTATGAAGTGAAGAAAGGTATTTTTTGCCAACAGTAAATTCATTCTCTTA
>JACCZZ010000048.1 GCA_013695715.1 Chitinophagales bacterium
AAATAAATCATTTTGGAGGCGTTTTTTACTGGGATCAGCGAAGCCATAATGGAAACGGTAAAAATTTCCTGCCTGAAGAAACTACCCCTGATTTTTTCCGATATGCAACAAATAAATCTTACCCCGCCTTCTCAAACTGTTCTATAAACCAAAATCCTGGAACTGGGTCAGCTTCAAGTGGAGATCCTTATGGTGCTATCAATGGTTATCTTGATTGGGAAGATGCCATCACTGATGAAGATTGCAACTATTCGATCAATGTATTCGTGAAAAACTTCTATGTTGGAGGAGTGCTTGCACCGGATCAATTCAATACCTGTAAAACTGATATCACCTTTCGAAGATTGCAGAATTTTCATCCTGTTCAGGGTGATGTAATCAAATGGAAAAATCTTGATGCATCCGGTAGCTCAATACAAAGTGGTTCTTTCACATTTAACGGAGGACTGATTACCGTCAAAAATCTTACAGTGAATAAATCAGGTAATAAGATTGACTTAAAGATTACAAATTGTGAGCGTGATGCAGAAAGCACATTCGAATATTCAAACCCGGAAATATTTTTTACCCTTTCGGGCAATGGATATACAGCACATGTAAACGTAACTGCCGATCAAAACAGTTTTATATATGTATATGACCTGATGGGAAGGGTTATGATGAATAAGGAAGTATACCTGCAGGCAGGCAGCAATGATTTTGAAATTTCTGCAATTGGCACGGGCATCTTTATCGTCGAAATAAGGGGCAGTTCCTTTAGTGATACAAAGAAGCTCTTCTTTTAAGAATATGAATTCATCTTAAGAAACTCCTAATAATTAGTAGTCATAAATGATTAATCATTCGAAACAAACATAAGGTAGCAGGCGTACATACTAACATCTTCTATAATCAATTCACACTACATAAATCATTAAACTCTATTTTTTTTAATTCTCTCGCTACGGGACAAAGACTCTTATATCCTAACGATAAGTCATCTATTATTTTTCTTTCAATCAACCCATCAAACCCATGAAATCATTCTACACAATTCTTCACCGCGTAAGCAAACCATCGTTAATGTTTTTGATTATATCATCAACATGCATTTTTAATGCGGCAGCCTATTCTGTTTCTCAAATAAGTACTACTTACCGATTAGGTCAGGTTTTTATTACCTGGACAAATCCCTCTGCATCTAATCTTCAATATAATGTATACAGGTCTACAACAAAATTCACATCATCAACTCAATTATCCAGTGGAACATATATGGGATTTGTTAGGGACAATTCAGCAAAGAATATTGAAATGTCACAGGACCAGGGTAACGCTAAATATTTCAAAATAACTGGAGATGGTTTGCCCCTGGCTTCAACAAAAGGATTGTATGTAATTACGTGCACCAGCAATCAGCCTTACTACTATGCTGTAACAGTTACCAATCTAATCACCAATCTCGAGGATAAAAGTATTTCCATTGGTCAGAATAGTTTATCTAATGCTGTGATGGAAACAGTGCAAAAGCCTCAACCTGTCTTCCAGGACTCTATAATGTCGAATGGTAATGAGATGAAGTACCGGTATGTTCAGTTTGTAAACAACCAGGAAACACCTTTATACCCAGCTATGACGAGTGTAGGATCTTATGGTTTCAACTTCTACATCGTACAAAGGGGAACATCATCGAGCTTTCCTCTAATTGTCATTTTTAATTCTTCGGGTTCAACAGGTACAAACGGCGTTAATGTAGATCCTCAATTTACAAACTGTTGTATTCTTGGTTTGTCTGACTTTCTTCCACTACCCGTATCAGGCGGCAAGCTGGGTGGGGGTGAGGATACCTATTTCTTTGGTTATCATGAAGATTTCAACATCTATTCCACAGCCGGGATAATTCCACTTAAGGGTACAATAAAAACATATACTGCCAAAAGAAATATTGAAGCCATACGGTGGGTAAAGAGTGTATTACCGATTGATAAATCCCGGGTTTATCTTAAAGGAACATCTTCAACTGGTTTTGGTGCTTTGGTAACAGCCATGCTCTATCCGAATGAGATTGCGGCAGTTTATGCACTTGTAGAGCCAATGATGATAAAGCCAACGGGTTCAAAATCGACGCTTTACAAACTGATGTGGGGAAATACTTCAGATGATTTGCTAAGTGATGCATTAGATCCGACAACACTTGAGCCTCTTCCGGCTTATACAATTCTTGATATCAGAAAAATGGTAGATGTAAATGAGAATATAAACATGCCTCTGATCTTCGATGTGCACGGCAAAAAAGATAAAACAGTGCCGTGGTCAACTACTATGATAACCTGGTTCGATTCACTCAACCTTAATCGTGTTGGTGGTGTATTTAGCTGGGACCAGCGCACCCACAGCGGCTCAGGGAAGAATTTTTTAACTGAAGAAACCATTCCGAACTTTTACCGGTATCAGACAACCAAATCATATCCTGCATTCTCGAATTGTAGCATCAATCAGAACCCTGGCATCGGCACTTCTACTTCAGGTGATCCTTATGGCGCTTATAACGGATACCTTGACTGGGATGATCAGATAACAGATGAAGAATGTGAATATTCAGTCAATGTCTTTGTTAAAAATTATTATGTTGGAGGAGTACTTATTTCAGATCAATACAGCACCTGTAAAACGGATATTTCATTTCGCCGCCTGCAGAATTTCCATCCCGCTGTGGGGGCTACAATTGCATGGAAAAATTACAATAGCTCTAATGAGATAATTCAAAGCGGATCATTTGTCTTTAAGGGAGACTTGATGACAATTACCAACCTTACTGTAAATAAATCATCCAATAAAATAGAATTGAAAATTTCAAATTGCCAGCGCAACACTGATGTAGTGGCAACTTCAAATGAGCATGTTTACTTCACACCTTCATTTGGGGGATACACTGTCCATGCTGATGTATCTGAAGATGGTGAAGTGCTTGTAAATATGTTTGATCTGCTTGGAAAAAATCTCTATCATAAACAAGTGATGATGACAAAGGGGATGAATACATTGGAAATCGCTTCAGAAGGGCATGGAATGTACCTTGTTGAATTGAAAGGAAAATCATTTTCATCGGTAAATAAATTATTATTCTGATTTACTATGAGCACCCGATGGCGGGTTTCGGCTGAGTCTTTTTTTATTTCTTGGTCTCGGTGTAGTTGGTTGTTTCCGATGTTCACATAGTCACATAAGCACACGCGACACGCGTGCGCCAGCGTTGGGAATATACAAATGGCTAAAGACAAACAACTCGAACAAAAATTTGAAAACACAATACCATGAAGTATTACTTTTATTACGATGTGGTAAACGCATTTCGCGTTTTCCACATCATCTAAAATTAAATCCGCTGTCTGTCAGATCAAGTAGTGGCGATTACATTTAAACGATAGCTCCTTTCTGCTATTTTACCATGTATTTCTTTAGGATTTTACCGGTATCAGGGCTTATTTCTGAAACAAAACTATTGGAACTTTCAGCTCTAATAATACCATCTACGTATTTCATTTCAGTATAAGAGTCATAAACTTCTGTTGGCAATTCTGCAATCCACAAAACTTCATCCTGCTCATTTACTGCAAGCAATTTCTCCTACCTTCTCTAGGACGTCCCACTGCTTTATCTATAGAAAGTAATAGTATGCGATTGTTCCCAATTTTCTTTTGTCGCTTAACCTTGCCATCTTTCCATGCAAGTAAATTATAATCGTTTAACTTCATTTACTCTAGTTTTTCTGTTTTACTATAATGTCGAATAATATTATTCCCTTCTGCTTTTTACAGATCAAATGGAATGTGATCTGATTCCCGGTACCTCCTGCCACTTTACCTGTAGAGAATTGTGTACCCTTTTTAATTGTAACAGGTGTTACTTCTTTACCTGTATTTCCCCACTTATTAATATTTAATAAATTTTCTGCTTGAGCGGCATTTTCAGCCTCACCTGGCCTTTAGGTTTGCAGTTAAGCCTTGTGCTGTGAGCGAACGAGTGCCGGACCTTATCCAAATTTCCACCCTCATCCTCGTCTGTGACGAGGATGCTATCTTAAGGCATTTGTAATGCGCGGTTTATTATTAAGGTAATTGATCTTTGTTGAACATTTGTGTCGCTGCTGGTACTAATCTTAAAGATAGCTATCTTCAGATGAGAAAATATCAAAACAAATCTGATGAATCAGGTGTGAGTTATTTTGAATGCGGAACTGATTATATCATTGTTCAATTCCAGAACAATACTAAATACCTATATAACTATATAC
>JACCZZ010000063.1 GCA_013695715.1 Chitinophagales bacterium
ACAGGTTTATCTTTTGATGGCCCCAACACTCCAGCAGTTGAAGTGTAAACAACATTTTTTACACCAAGCTTTATCGCAGCATCCAACACGTTTTTTGTTCCTTCTACATTAAGCTTATAATAAAGAAAGGGATCTTTCGCCCACACTCTTGCATATGCTGCCAGATGATATACCTGTTCGCAATCCTTCATTGCATTTTCAATGGAGGCGATCTCAGTAATATCACCTTCAAAAATTTTAATATTTGGATGGTCGAGCAACAAGTTTTTACTTGCTGATCTGCAGAGCGCATGAAGATTATGCCCCTCATAAGCAAGACGGTTAGCCAGATTATTTCCAACATATCCTGTAGCTCCGGTAATAAAAATTTTCATTTAACTATATGTTATTCCCACATAATACAAATAAGAAAATAAGATTAGTGTTCTGTATTTTCAATGATCCTCTGGATTTCTACTAAGCGGCATTACCACCATTCATTTTTATTTTTGCGAAACATTAAAAACTCTTCATGATAAGATTTCTTCTAAGTCTTTTTTTCTCGTGCTTGTTGTGGTTTGCAAAAGCACAGGGTACTGATTCGATTATGATCCGCAAAATTTTTGAAACCGCTCTAACAAGGGGGATGGCCTATAAAAATCTGGAAGTATTATGCCGTGATTATGGAAAACGATTGTCCGGATCTATTGGTGCCGCCGGAGCCGTTAGTTATACTAAGAAATTGATGGACCAATATGGGTTTGATTCCGTTTGGCTGCAGCCGTGTATGGTTCCGCATTGGGTAAGGGGAGAAAAAGAAACAGCTTACTACAAAACAGGCAATTCTGAACATCCTTTGACAATATGTGCCTTAGGCAATTCTGTTGGCACGGGGGCGGAGGGCATCAAAGCCTCTGTTGTAGAAGTTAACAATTTTTCCCAGCTCGACTCTTTAGGCAAGCAGAATATCTCAGGCAAAATTGTTTTTTATAATCATCCGATGGATCAAACAAAGATCAGCAGTTTTGATGCATATGGAGAAGCAGTGCAATATAGGTGGGCTGGAGCTGAACGGGCGGCAAAATTAGGTGCCGTGGGAATTGTAGTTCGTTCTGTTACCATGGCTTTTGATGATTTTCCTCATACAGGTGCCATGCACTATGTAGATACAATAACTAAAATACCTGCATGTGCTGTGAGCACGATTGGCGCAGAGGAATTAAGCAAACAACTCAAAAGCGATCCAGCTACAAAATTATATTTCAGGCAAACATGCGAGATGCTGAAAGACGAACCCTCTTTTAACGTGATAGGCGAGCTGCGTGGTACAGAATATCCAAACCAGATAATCACTGTAGGAGGTCATTTAGATGCCTGGGAAACAGGTGTAGGCGCTCATGATGATGGCGCGGGTGCCATGCAATCTATGGAGGTCTTATATCTGATTAAAACACTAAACCTTCGTCCGAAGCATACCATACGTGCTGTTCTATTTATGAATGAAGAGAATGGAGGACGGGGTGGAACGATGTATGCAGACGAAGCAAAAAGAAAAAATGAAAATCACATTTTTGCAATCGAAACTGACGCAGGTGGCTTTTCTCCGAATGGATTTTCTTTTGAGGGAGATTCGATTACGATCGCAAAAATTAAAACCTGGAAACGATTATTTGTTCCCTATGAAATATATGATTTTGAGGGTGAAGGGAGCGGTGCAGACGTAGGCCATCTTCAGGGCTTCTGTAAAGTCCTCTCAGGGCTTTCTCCCGACTCGCAGCGGTATTTCGATTACCATCATGCTGCCAGCGATACTTTTGATAAGGTGAACAGGCGTGAACTTGAATTAGGTGCCGCCGCTATGACGTCGCTGATTTATTTAATGGATAAATACGGACTATAGAAAATTCTTAAAGAAGTAATAAATTCCAATAGTGGAAATCATCTTGCCCCTGGCCTTTGCCGTGAAATCACAAGCAAAAGAATGCCTGCACCTGTTAAAACAGCTCCCGTTACAGGTGACCAATAGATAGGGGTTCGCTCTTCTTTATTTACTTCAAGAGGTCCAACATCTAAGACTTTTTTCTTGGTTACCATAGTAAATCCTGTAAACAACATCATTGCAATTCCAATCACAAGCAGAATCATTCCAAGTGTTTTCATAAGAAGAAGGTTTTTAGTAAAAAGTAATGTCTGACCAATAATCAGATGATCAATCTTGCAAATTTAAAATAATAGAATATTACTTTGGAAGAAATAAAATTTAAATAGGTATGTACATAATCAGCACCGATTCATGTGGTTTTAAAAAGATTATCTGCTCTTATTTTCCATTATCGTTACCCACGCTGGTTATGGACAATATAAACCCATTGCCAATGGAGACAGCATTTAATGGGATTTGAAGCACGAAATATATGATGGTGCATTACTGGAAAATCTATCTTTAGGTGATACAATAACCATTGAGAGTACTACATATTTCAAGGCAAATTTGAATGGTAATCTTCTTGGCTATTTTAGAGAAGATTCGACAGCCGGAAAAGCCTGGTTTTGGGCTATTGATGATACATCAGAATATCTAATCATGGATTTATCATTGAATATTGGTGATATATTCTTAGTCAAAATGTATTCTGATTCCCTTGTAACTGTGTCTTCAATTGACGTGGTTAACAATAGAAAGGAGCTTACATTGAATTATAACTATGGAGGTGGGTTTATTGCAGAAAATTTGAAATTTATTGAAGGAGTTGGGCCTAATGCAGCCATGTTTTATCAGGTTGAAGACAAAGATCAGGCTTTCAATAACCAATATTTATTTGGATATTTAGTTTGTAAAATGTATCACGACACCATAAGAGTATATGCGTGGGATACAGTGAATTTTGAATGTGGTTCTTTTGTGGGAATTCAAGAAATAAGTCAATCTGAAAATCCAACAATAGACGTATTTCCAAATCCTACAAATGGATTGTTGCAATTTACTATTAAAGATACTTCGCTCTTTAATAGAGGATTATTTATTTACAATATTCTTGGCCAGAAAATTATTCAGATGTATATAGACAGAAAGGATATCCTAATAAATTTGGAAGGTTTTTCCGGACATACTTTTATTTACAATGTTGCAGGACAAGAAAACA
>JACCZZ010000104.1 GCA_013695715.1 Chitinophagales bacterium
ACTATTAATTTATAAAATCAGAACCTGATGAGAAAAAAGCCTTTATCATTCGGGAGTGGTGAAAAGGATTCTGCACCATCCTTTCACCAGAATCTGGCGCCAGAGCCATGACGCGTTGCATTCAATCTGAAGGTTGCAATTCCGGGTTGCTTTGTGATGACCGGTGTTTGTTGTTGATTAATTTTTGTTATTGACGATTCATTCACTTAGTAGTACGACTGGCTCCCCATGACTCCCTTTTTATGCGCGCTGTCACCCTGAGCGGAGTCGAAGGGTTGAGGGAGAGCTATGACGTCATTGATCAATTCTGCTTGGTGCCTCAGCAAGCACTGTATGTCTTCGGCTTATGAGTGCATATCCGCCAAATAAAACACTGCAATAAAACAGATCACCTGCAATGGTGTTTCCGAAGAAAGGAATTCCAGCAGCAAAGCAGGAGATTAATCCTGCGGAATTATGCGGGTAGAGCGTTGACCCTGCCCATACAGAAAAATTCGTGATAAGAAAAAACATTATTGAAGAGAGGAGCGAAGCACCAATTACAGGAACTACCCGAACATTATTCCTCAATGTAAAACCTATGAAAGTGATTAGAATCAGGGTGCCATAAACATCCCACATGCCTGGATGAAATCCGATGATTGCATCAGTGATAAGCATTGCAAAAAGAGGAATCAGAAATGCATATTTCTTATCACTAAAATATGCGCCGCTAAAAAGCGCCATGGCAGCGATAGGAGTGAAGTTCCACAGATGTAACTGATTTGTAAGCAGTCGGCTTAAAGAAGCAAAGAGAATCATCAGGGATAAAATCGCTATCTGAGATTTCAAAATTTTCAACATGAAGCATTATTAGTTTCGCGGTAAAATTACAGAAAAATATTTCCGGTAATATTGAATAAAAACAGTTAATGCTCCGTCAAACACCCTGGCTTGAGCGTTCATTCAACTTTGATTTTCCTGCGGGGCTGTACCCATGCTTACTGGAGAGACTTCGGGGTACTCCGGCGCGAGTGGAGGAGATGGTTTATGGAATTGATGAACTTCTTTTACGCAGAAAACAAGATAATGGCTGGTCAGTAAAGGAACAGATAGGTCATTTTACAGATTTAGAACCTTTGCATGAAGGAAGACTCGACGACTTTATTGCAGGAAAACAGATGCTTCGTGCTGCTGATATGTTGAATAAAGAATCTCATGCAGCCAATCACAATGATAGGCCCTTAGAAATATTGCTGCAAAATTTTAGGCACGCAAGAATGACATTCGTCTCAAGGCTTGAAAACGCAGATGATTCACTGGTAGTAAGCACATCACTTCATCCGCGCTTGCAATCATTGATGCGCATGGTAGATATGATATACTTTACCTGTGAGCACGATGATCATCATCTTGCAAAAATCAGAGCACTTATTATTCATCCTCTTCCTTCTTAATTAAACCCGAGCGAAAGAGAATTTACGCAATAGCGCAACCCTGTTGGATTGGGTCCATCATCAAATACATGTCCGAGATGCCCGCCGCACGTGGAACAAACAATTTCTTTTCGAATCATTCCATGGCTATAATCATTTCTTGTTTCAACTCCATTATCCATTGCTTCATAAAAGCTTGGCCAGCCGCAACCCGAATCAAACTTAGTCTGCGAAGTAAATAATGGAGTTCCGCAACCCTTGCAGACGTAAGTGCCCTCATCAGTGTTTTTATTATACTTGCCAGTGAAGGGACGTTCCGTTCCCCTTTCCCTTAACACATGATAAGACTCAGGGTCAAGCTCTATTCTCCATTCCTCTTCTGATTTTTGAATTTTATTTTCCATGATTAGAATTTTATGAAATCAATTTATGTAGTGAGTATGTTTGAGACAGGCTACCGAACAATATGTACCTTAAATAAGTTTATTGAACATTCAGTAGTAATGAGCGGTTCACAGGATGATGATAACATAATTGTTACTGCGTCCCTGCACATTGAAAGTATGACATCACTATATAGATTAATAATATGAACAAAAAAGAAAGCAGAGGAAGCTTTTTGGTCTCTATTGGAACCTCTGTTCCACCTGACAGATATTCGCAGCAGGCAATTGCAAATTTCATGATAAGTTACTTCAGCATACCTGAAGAGGCTTCCAGAAAGCTATCTATCGTTTATAAGAAAAGTGGGATTGACTTCCGTCACTCCGTGTTACCGGATTTTCACAACAATGGACATCTGCCTCTACTTTTTAATGATGCTTCTGCCAACCCAAGCCTCAGCGCACGAATGAGGTTATATGAGAGTAATGCATTGAACCTTGCAGCAGAATCTGTGAAGGATTGCCTGAATGGGTTAGATAAGAAAATAACAAAATCATTACGTGCAGTGACGCACCTGATCACCGTAAGTTGTACAGGAATGTCTGCGCCGGGCCTTGACATACAATTGATGAAAAAACTTGAATTACGCGATGACATAGAGAGAACGAGCGTAAATTTTATGGGCTGTTATGCTGGCTTTCATGCCTTGAAAATGGCTGATGCTATTTGCCGGTCTAATAATGAAGCTACAGTATTGATTGTAATGGTTGAATTATGTTCACTGCATTTTCAACCAGAGATTAATAGTGAAAATATGGTGGTGAATTCCCTATTTTCAGATGGTGCGGCGGCACTGCTTATCTCTTCCAAAACAAAATTGAAGAATTCACACCATCCTTCGTTGCGGTTGTCAGGATTTCATTCCAAAGTAATTCATTCAGGTGAAGCCATGATGACCTGGCGTCCCTCTGAAAAAGGTTTTCTGATGGGATTAGATTCACTAGTGCCCCAATTGATAGAGGAGTATGGAGGGCCACTCATTGCTGAAGCACTGGATAAGTTTTCTCTTAAGAAGAGGGCGGCTCTGCATTGGGCTCTCCATCCGGGAGGAAGAAAAATTCTGGAAGCAGCGCAACGAAGTATCAATCTTAAAGCAGAGGATCTGAAGGAATCGTACTCAGTGCTGAAAAATTTCGGCAACATGTCATCACCAACAGTCTTTTTTGTGCTCAAACATATGCTACAGGAAAGGAAAAATTGGATGAAAAAACAGCGCATTATGGCTGCAGGATTTGGACCAGGCATTACGATAGAAACCGCGTTGCTTGAACCTGT
>JACCZZ010000127.1 GCA_013695715.1 Chitinophagales bacterium
GCTTTGCACGGTCATCGGCAGATCGTGAGTAGGTTACATCAGACACAGTGTTATATTCTATAAGATTGACACGTGCAGGAATCCGCTTGCATATCTTTACGAGCTCACGGGCATCTTCAGTAAAATCATTGAAACGGTTGAGAAGTATGTATTCAAATGAGATGCGATTTCCGGTTTTTACAGCAAAATAATTAAGCGCCTCAATCAACGACTCGAGGTTGTTGGTTTCATTGATCGGCATGATCTGGTTTCGTTTTTCATCATTGGCTGCATGCAGCGAAAGGGCAAGACGAAAACGCACTTCATCATCGCCTAACTTACGAATCATCTTTGCAATGCCGGCAGTAGAAACTGTTATTCTCCTTGGAGACATGCCCAATCCATCGGGTGAAGAAATCTTTTCAATAGCCTTCATTACTTCACCATAATTAAGTAATGGCTCACCCATACCCATAAAAACCACATTGGTAAGAGGCCGGCCATACTGTGCCATTGCTTCTCTATGTAACAACTCCACCTGGTCGAATATCTCATCAAAATTCAGATTCCGTATGCGATCCATCTTACCCGTAGCACAGAAACGACAGGTAAGAGAACAACCAACCTGCGAAGAAACACATGCTGTCAGACGGTCGTTTGCAGGAATCAAAACCCCTTCAATAAAATGGGCATCGTAAGTTCTGAAACGGATTTTAATTGTCCGATCTGCACTCACCTGTTTTAAATCTGTGGAGAGAGAATGAATAAAAAACTCCTCCCTTAATTTGTTGCGGAGATCTTTGGAAACATTACTCATCTCATCAAATGATCCCGCACCCTTCTTCCACAACCAATCATATATCTGAATTGCACGAAAAGGTTTTTCTCCTATGCTTTGAAGATGGGATTTGATTTCTTCCAAAGTCAGGTTGCGAAAATTTCTTTGTTCGATAAGAACCATTGATCAAAGGTACTGAAATCCAAAATTGATCTTCCATTAGAACTCACGGAGCTTCCTTTGTCATTGCGGTGTGGCCATAGGCATGATCTGGAATTCTTGAACATCACAACAGCTTTAATCCATTTTTATAAATTGCATTAAATCTCAGATAGCGAGTGGTTGAAAAAGGAAAATTTATTGCGGAACTGGATTCATCCTACAACTTTCAGGGTGCTTCTATTTTATTTGGTGCAGGAATGATTGACGGAGAATGCCAGTCAGCCCATTTTGTGAAAATTCCTCTGCAAACCTTAAATCGCCACGGATTGATAGCGGGTGCCACTGGAACCGGTAAAACAAAATCTCTGCAATTAATTGCTGAAGGGCTCTCTTCCAATGGTGTTTCTACTTTGCTGATGGATATAAAAGGTGATTTAAGTGGGTTAGCAAAACCCGGCAGCATAAGTCCTAAGATTCAGGAACGAATCAATCAAATTGGTTCTTCATGGTCGCCTTCCGAATTTCCTGTGGAGCTGCTGTCTCTTTCTTCTAATCCGGGTGTCAGGCTAAGGGCCACTGTGTCTGAATTCGGTCCAGTGTTGTTTTCAAAAATTCTTGATTTAAATGAGACACAGGAAGGGTTGCTGGCAATGATGTTTAAATATTCAGATGATCAGAAGCTACCTATCCTTGATTTGCCAGATCTAAAAAAATTGATTCAATATATAAGTGATGAGGGTAGAGAGGAGATAGAAAAAAATTATGGACATATTTCAACGGTTTCTTCCGGAACCATACTGAGAAAGGTGATTGAGCTGGAACAGCAAGGGGCGGATGAATTCTTCGGAGAACCATCATTCGATCCAAATGATTTTCTTCGAACCGATGATACCGAAGATGGATATATCAACATCCTTCGCCTCACCGATATGCAGGATCGCCCGAAGCTATTCTCAACCTTCATGCTGTCGCTGCTTGCAGAGATCTATGCCACCTTTCCCGAAATAGGAGATGCGGACAAGCCTAAGCTGGTAATCTTTATTGATGAAGCACATTTGATTTTCAAAGAAGCATCTAAACAATTGCTGGATCAGCTTGAGACAACAATTAAATTGATTCGCTCCAAAGGCGTTGGTATCATTTTCTGCACACAGAATCCACAAGACATACCTGCAGCAGTTCTTAGTCAATTGGGATTAAAGATTCAGCATGCTTTAAGAGCCTTCACTGCCACCGATCGAAAAGTTATAAAAACTGCAGCTCAGAATTTTCCTGAATCAAATTATTATCAGACCGATGAAATGCTTACCAGCCTTGGGATTGGGGAGGCACTTGTAACAGCTTTAAATGAGAAAGGAATTCCTTCAATGCTTGTTGTTACAATGATCTGCCCTCCATCTTCTCGGATGGATGTTTTAGATGACAATGAAATCAATGATATAATAAAGAAATCATCTTTGGCGCTCGAATATAATCAAACACTCGATCGCGAAAGTGCCTTTGAGATTTTGAACAAGCGAATGAAAAATGATGACCCAAATATTTTAAAGAAGAAGCAGCTCAAGACATCAAAGCCAGAGCAATCCACTTTTGAAAAAATGCTTAGAAGTCCGGTCGTTAGATCAATGGGAGTGTCTGTGGCAGGAATGATTACAAGAAGCTTACTCGGCTCACTTGGTCTAAAAACATCTTCACGTTCTTATAGAAGGAAATAGTTATAAAAAATTCCGATGCTCGATCACCTCAATTTTCAGCATATAATCTGCATCGATATAGAAACAGTGCCTGCCTGGCCTGACTTCGATTCTGTTCCGGAGGATTTAAAAGAATTATATTTAAAAAAATCTGAACGGCTTAAAACTCCCGACGAAGGTGTAAATGAACAATACTTCAATCATGCCGGTATATATGCTGAATTCGGAAAAGTAATTTGTATTTCGCTAGGCATCTTCAAAAAAGAAAAAGCAACAGGAGAATTATTTTTCAGGGTGAAATCTATCTATGGTGATGATGAGAAGAAAATACTGCTCGAATTTTACGATCTGCTTCGTCAGCATTACAATCGGCCAAGTCATTTTCAGTTCTGCGGACATAACATCCGCGAATTCGATGTGCCTTTCCTGTGCCGGAGAATGCTAATAAATGGAATCCAACTTCCCGCAGTTTTAGATATTTCTGGTAAGAAGCCATTTGAGGTTACTATGCTCGATACAATTCAGCTTTGGCGGTTTGGCGATTACAAACATTTCACATCGCTGAAATTGCTCGCCGCCATTTTCGGCATTCAATCTCCTAAAGATGACATTGACGGAAAAGATGTGGGCAAGGTATATTGGACAGAAAAGGATTTATTACGGATTGTGTCATATTGCCAGAAGGATGTAGTAACTGTTGCTCAGCTCATGATGAGATTCAAAGGTCTTCCATTGCTGGAGGATTCTAACATCTATGTTACTGTTCCCGAAGGGCTTATTGATAGTAGAAATTAATAATCAATTAAATAGCAGCCTGCAATTTGAACCCAACCAAAATGAAAATTCTATCTTATTATAATCAACTTTTTGTCTGCAATGAATTTATTATCTGCTTCGAACAAGCAATAGTATACACTGTTTGGCAAAGCTGAGATATCCAGCTCCATTTTATTGGTATATGCAGGTATTATGACTTTCATCGCCAACCGCCCCTGCATGTCGGCTATTACAAGCAACAGGTCTGCCTCAGATTCTTGTTCAAGCTGTATGGTTAAAACGTTACGTGCTGGATTTGGGTAGATTATTACATCATTATCCATTTCAGGCGAATAATTGCTCTGGATCAATTTTTTAGATTCTTCTTCAGATATCCAGGGAATAAATTCAGGGAAGGTATCATTGGTAACCATCCTCAAAACGTTTTGGGCCATATAGGCTGCTGCATAATCTTTTTCTGCAGTACTTTTTAAATAATTCAATTGGGTTTGATCTGCAT
>JACCZZ010000136.1 GCA_013695715.1 Chitinophagales bacterium
CCTATTCGCAAACTCCTGTAGAAAATGTTTCGGGCTACATCACAACGAGCACTACCTCGACTAAGGATAAAATTTATCTCCTGAATGGTTTCGTGTACGTAACTAGTGGCGCTACATTAACCATTGAACCAGGGACCTTAATTAAGGGAGACAAAGCAACCAAAGGATCGCTGATCATAACAAGAGGCTGTAAACTTATGGCAGACGGAACCCAGGATGAACCTATTGTATTTACTTCTAATGGACCAATAGGCTTTCGTAATTATGGAGATTGGGGAGGCATTATTCTCCTCGGCAAAGCAACCATCAATCAGTTAGGCGGAGAAGCTATAATTGAAGGTGGCGTAGATGACGGACAAGGGAATGCAACCTATGGAGGTGGCACAGCACCTGATGATAATGATAACTCTGGCATTCTGCGGTATGTGCGGATAGAGTTTGCCGGAATCGCATTTCAGCCTAACAGCGAGATCAACGGCTTAACTTGTGGTGGTGTAGGTAGAGGCACCATTCTCGAACACATACAAGTCAGCTACTCAGGCGACGATTCATATGAATTTTTCGGGGGCACTGTAAATGCTAAATATCTTATTGCTTTTCGTGGTCTTGATGATGACTTTGACACTGATAATGGATTTGGTGGAAAGTTTCAATTTTTATTTGGGCTTAGAGATCCTGTAATTGCGGACATCAGCGGATCCAATGGGTTTGAATCTGATAATGATGCAACCGGTTCAGCAAACACTCCAATAACTCATGGCATTGTTTCCAATGCAACTATCGCCGGACCAAAAGTTACTTCAACTACAACCATTAACGCAAACTTTAAACGAGCTGCACATTTGCGCAGAAATACTCAGCAAAGCCTTTATAATACCCTATTGATGGGTTATCCTACCGGTCTCATGATTGATGGAACGGCGGCAGAAAGCAATGCCATGGCTGATATGTTGCAGGTGGAAAATACAATTATAGCGGGATGCACAGTTAACTTTGAGGTAGCTACCGGTAGCACTTTTGATATTAGCACCTGGTTCAATGAGCCGTCAAAGGGCAACAACACTTACACAGAAAACACAGAGGTAATGCTTTCGGATGCATTTAACCTGAGTGCACCTAATGCTCTGCCAATGGCTGGGTCACCTGCTTTATCCGGAGCGTCGTTCACAAATTCGAATCTAACTGATGCTTTCTTTGAACCTGTTACCTACCGCGGGGCATTTGGGGATACGGATTGGACTATGGGATGGACAAATTGGACCCCTAATAATTCTGCCTATACTGCCATTGCAGAACCATTTAAGAATTTAAAATTTAACCTATACCCAAATCCAATGAGCACATCTGCAACGTTAGAATTTAGTCTGCTGCAAGCAGATCATGTTAAGATTGCTATTACTGATGTTTCTGGCCGCCAAATTAGTGAAGTCATCAATGAACAAATGGGGTCTGGATTTCATTCAATCAATATACCGGCAGGGCAACTCTCTGCAGGCATCTATTTTCTACTATTAAGAAGCGGAAACGAAAATCAGATGATTAAGCTAACGATAGGAGAATAATATTTTCATATTGGGGTTTAAGCCGTCTGGTTAATGCCGGGCGGCTTTTTTATAACTTGCAACTGAAGCTAAATGAGTATAATGTACATCCTGAGTTCTAACAAACATTTTTTGCCTTAACCATTAAAAGTGTGACGTTCAGTAACTCACATTTTCTAGTTTATAAATTAACTCAGCACCTTTTCTTAACCGTGGCTGACATGAAAAAATGGTTATTTTTACCCGATGCAAACAACGGTTGGTGAATGGAGTATCTATCTCAATGGAAACCTTGAAGGAGATGCAAATATTCTTCTTACCCATCCTGCAAAAATTGAAGAAGCAGGCCAGGGTGCCATCAGCTTTATAGCCAATAAGAAATATCAGCATTTTGCATATACTACCAGGGCATCCGCAATCATTGTGGCAAATGATTTTGTGGCTGAAAAAGAGATAAAAGCAGCACTTATTCGGGTTGAGCAGCCATACCTGGCTTTTACCAAAGTGCTCGGAAGATTCAATCGGTTATTTGACGATTTGATTGGTACCGAGGAGCCTTCGTTTATTCACGATTCAGCATCCATTGGTTCCGATACTTACATTGGTGCATTTAGTTATATTGGTAAGAATGCTAAGATAGGTGACAACGTGAAAATATTTCCGCATGTGTTTGTAGGGGATAACACTATCGTGGAAGAGGGCAGCATTCTATTTCCAGATGTAAAAGTCTACAGGGGGTGCAGTATTGGTAAATCATGTGTAATTCATTCCGGAGCTGTAATAGGAAGTGATGGGTTCGGTTTTGTGCTTCAACCAGATCGCACTTATCTAAAAGTGCCGCAACTTGGCAATGTGGTGCTGGAGGAGGATGTAGAAATTGGAGCAAATTCTACTATAGATCGTGCAACAATGGGCTCAACCATTATACACAAAGGAACGAAGATCGATAATTTGGTACAGGTGGCGCATAATGTTGAGATCGGTGCGCACACAGTAATCGCAGCTCAAACGGGAATATCCGGCAGTACACGGATCGGAAATCATTGCATAATTGGTGGGCAGGTGGGCTTCGTAGGCCATATTGACATTGCTGATGAGAGCCGCATCAATGCTCAAAGCGGTGTATCAAAATCAATTAAGGATTTAGGAAAATCCTGGAATGGTACTCCTGCTTTTGATTATTTGGCCTCCTTACGTTCTCAATCTGTTTTTCGTAACTTACCTGTTCTTGAAAAACGCCTGGAGCAATTAGAAAAAATCTTCAAAAATCAAGAAGCTAACCATTCATAATACACATTAATAATTAATTCAAGTTGCATAATTACGGTTTCAGGTTTAATCAAAAATGCCGCATTTCTTCGGGTTTTCTTGAATATAAAAAATGATAATGGGAACATTTCAACAAACCATTAAAAGACCATTCACTCTTTCAGGAGTAGGTGTTCATACCGGTAAAAGTGTTAATCTAACGGTGCGCCCCGCGTCCGGCAACAATGGTTACCTATTTAAGCGAATAGATATTGACGGTGCTCCCACTGTTAAAGCTGATGCCGATCTGGTAGTGGATGTTTCGCGGGGCACAACGCTAATGCAGCATGGTGTTAAAGTAAGCACGGTAGAACATCTTCTTGCTGCGCTTGTTGGTTGTGAAATTGATAACGTTCTTATCGATCTAGATTCTCAGGAAGTTCCTATTATGGATGGCAGCTCCGGCATGTTTGTAGATGCTATTGTTGATGCCGGTGTGGAGGAGCAAACTGATTTCCAAAAAGAGTATTTCTGTCTTAGTAAAAATATCAGTTTCTATGACAGACAGAATAATGTGGAACTGATTGCCATGCCGGCTGATGAATACCAGATAACGGTGATGATTGACTATAATTCGCCGGTGCTGGGTCAGCAGCACGCGACAGTTGATCATATCAGCCAGTTTAAGAAAGAAATTGCCGAGGCACGCACATTTTGTTTCTTACATGAGATCGAAAACTTAGTAGACAGTAATCTTATACGTGGGGGCTCTCTTGATAATGCACTCGTGATTGTTGATCATAAGATTGAAGCTAACCAGCTTAAAAAACTTGCCACGTTATTTAACCGTGATGATATTGAGGTGGAAGAAGGATATCTAAACAACGTAGCGCTTCGTTATCAGAATGAGCCCGCCCGGCATAAGTTACTGGATATAGTAGGCGATCTGGCTTTAATTGGTACTCCCATAAAAGCAAAAATTCTTGCTACACGACCCGGACATTCCGCAAATATTGAGTTCGCCAAAAAAATAAAAAAATTTATCAGGGAATCAAAAAACATGAAAGATATTCCAACCTACGATCCCAATCAACAACCATTGTTTGACATCAGAAAGATTGAAAGGTCGTTGCCACATAAATATCCGTTTCTTCTCGTTGATAAAATTATAGAAATCAGCGACCGGCACGTAGTAGGTATAAAAAATGTAACTTTTAATGAAAATTTTTTTCAGGGTCATTTTCCCGGGAACCCTGTAATGCCAGCAGTGCTTCAAATTGAAGCTATGGCGCAAACAGGAGGCATCCTGGTTTTACATACTGTGGATGATCCGGAAAATTGGGATACATATTTTTTGAAAATCGATAAAGCAAGGTTTAAAAATAAAGTAGTGCCTGGGGATACCATGATTTTGAAACTTGAACTGCTAAGCCCCATTCGTCGTGGCTTATGCGAGATGCATGGTACAGTATACGTGGGTAATAAACTGATGACTGAAGCGGATCTTGTAGCAAAGATTGTAAGGAAAGAACAATTTTAATACAGATTTAATGTTCAGAAATATTGCATATACAGTAACTTTTTTCATCCTGCAGCATTCTTAACAGGCATTATGTCATCTCCTCTCTCAAGCATTCATCCTAAAGCAAGAATTGGCAAGAATGTAGAAATAGGTCCCTTTGTTACTATATACGAAGATGTCGAGATTGGTGATAGCTGCAAAATTGGCCCGAGCGTTACTATAATGAATGGTGCGAGAATCGGAAATAACTGTAAAATATTTCCTGGTGCAGTTATATCAGGTGAGCCACAGGATCTTAAATACAAAGGAGAATCTACATTTGCCCTCATCGGCGATAATACCACAATTCGTGAATGCGTAACGGTAAACAAGGGAACTACAGGAGGCAACAAAACTATTGTTGGCAGCAATTGCCTGCTCATGGCTTATGCCCATGTAGCACATGATTGCATCATAGGGAACAACTGCGTGATTTCGAACAATGCCGCATTGGCCGGACATATCATTATAGAAGATTATGCTGTGCTGGGGGGTGTTTCTGCGGTACATCAATTTGTGAAAATAGGTCAACATGCCTTTGTCTCAGGCGGATCACTTGTGCGAAAAGACGTGCCTCCCTTTGTAAAAGCCGCAAAAGAGCCGCTGTCTTATATTGGTATAAATTCTATAGGCCTTAGGCGGCGTGGCTTTAATGAAGACACCATATCACGTATTGAGGATATATACCGTATACTCTTTGTAAAAAATCACAACGTCTCTAAAGCATTAACCCTTATAGAACAGGAATTTGATTCTTCTCCTGAAAAAAATATCATCCTTGATTTTATCCGACATTCAGAACGTGGCATTATGAAAGGATATACCAATGGCCGCGATGAGAATCATATTTAACAATGCCGGCAAACGATTCAACTATGAATGGATCCTGAAAAATATTAACTATACTTTTGAGACTCCAGGTGCTTACGCTATCGTAGGCCCCAATGGCAGTGGGAAATCTACCCTTATTCAGATGATTGCAGGGGTGCTAAGTCCTTCATCGGGATCTATATCTTATCATAATGGTTCATCTGTCGTTTCTGCCGATGGTATTTTCAAATACATTAGCATAGCTGCTCCCTATCTGGAGTTAGTGGAAGAATTTACACTCGAGGAGCAAATCCTTTTTCAGTTAAAATTCAAATCCTTTTCTAATAATCTATCTCCCGTTGATGTGGCAGATATCAGCGAATTAAAATCGAACCGATCTAAAGAGATACGGAATTTTTCTTCCGGCATGAAACAGCGCTTAAAGGTTACCCTTGCTGTGCTGGCAGATGTTCCTATAATTCTTCTTGATGAACCGACAACAAATCTCGATCAAAAAGGTGTTGAATGGTATCATGAACTAATGAAAAAGTTTACTGAGAACCGATTGGTAATAGTTTGTTCAAATACCGAAAGGGAAATCAGCTATTGCACGTCACGAGTTGATGTGCTTCTATATAAATAAATTTCATCTGCAGTTAACATCTTAACAAATTTTATATTGCACGAAGGCTGTATTGCATTCTCCTATTCGTGATAACGGTCTTCTTCCTTTATGCTTACCGCTGGTGAAATATTTTTTGCTGTCGTTTACTCCCTTTTTTTAAGTTACCTTATTATTAAACTTCCTTTCTTTTCGCGATTTGGAACATCGGCACAGTGGATTGCAGCCATATTTTTATTCAAAGTAATAGCAGGAGGTACTTATGGCCTCATCCATTACTATCTCTATAACGGTGGTGACACATTTGAATATTTTAAAGACAGCAAGATTGTCGTAAACAGCATTAAGGCAGATGGAATTTCGATGTATCTGCGATTGGTATTCGGAATAACAGACCCCAATCCTGCCACCTCAATTATACCCTATAAAGATGCGATGGGTTTCTTCACGAACATGAATTCATATTTCATAGTTCGTTTTAATGCGCTTGCAGACTTATTTACATTCAATCATTACTATGCCAATATGGTGATCTACAATTTTCTTACACTCATAGGGCTGCTTTACTTCTTTCGGTTCCTCAATGGAGTGATACCT
>JACCZZ010000178.1 GCA_013695715.1 Chitinophagales bacterium
TTTAGAGTTCTATTGAGCACAGGATGTAAAGGCTTCATGTCAGATTTTGGATTTGTCGTTTTATTACTGAGCCTTCGGGTAATCCAAACAATAGGAAAAATAAAACCAAAAATATAATGCAAACTATCGATCTTATAAGAACAAGCTTGAAGTAAATCACCCAATGTTTCCAAAGTGTATCGGCGGTAATGCCCCAAAAATATGTCATGACCAGACCATAAATTTTTAAACGCGGGAACTGTAATAAAGAAATAATTTTCACCCTTAGCTTTTTCTTTAATTACCATCAGCATTGCCTTATCATCTTCTAAATGCTCAAGCACATCCATCATCACTACAATTCCATTTTCAATCTTATCAGGAAGAGAGGTGATCTTTTCAATTATCTGATTCTTTGTTTCGGCGACCTCATCATTAGTGTATCCAATATCTACAAGATAAATTTTGGAGATCATTTCAGGAATCTGCTGATGCAATTCATACATAAAAAATCCGGAGCCTGAGCCTACATCGATTATTGTTAGAGGTACTTTATTTTCACTGAAGACCTTCTTTACAAAGGCAATCAATGGAATTTTTTTAGACTGATAGTACCAGTGGGTCTTTGGATTAACACCACTTTCTAATTCTTTGAGATCCATTCAACAATTAACAAAATCTTTAAAAAATTACGGCATTTGAAAATCTTCTATTGCTGTCCCCCCTGTTGAAATTGCTTTACTACATCAAAGTAACGTTGTGCAGTTCCCTTATCTCCCTTCTGTTGATAAATCATACCAAGATAATAGTAGGCTTGCGGATTGCCTGGATTTGCCTGTAACGACTGATTCAGATATGCAATAGCAGACTCTATTTGTCCGGATTGAGCATATGCAAGCCCAAGAAAACTCATTGCCTGAGCATTCGCCGGATAAATACGAAGTGATTGTGAGAGCGATTGAATGGCATCCTTTATCTTGTTAAGCTGCAGTTGAGCTGTACCGAGTCCAACCCATGCTTCTTCATTCGAGGGGTCGTATTTAGCAGCACGAGTATATAGCGAATCAGCTTTCATAAATTCGTTTTTTTCCAATGCATCTGCTGCATAAAAATCAGACTTATCTTTCCTTTCAACCACAATACACAACGGAACATTATCAGCCTTTACCTCATAAATAGTATGTGAGTTGGGCCACGATTTATTTTTTAGTTGCGACTGATCTATAAAGCGTGAATAAAATATTCCGTAATCCCAATCTTTTTCTGCGCGTGAATAATAGCGCACGTATATCACCTTATACTTATCAGTATCATTTCTAAAATAATAAGTTACCGGCTCGGCACAATTAGTTGCAATGATCAGTTTCTTACCCGGTGTGCTTGCGCTACCATGATCTTTTAGCCATGCGGATGCCTCGCGGGTGCTGTTCATCCAGTAATCGGTTTCATAATTTCCATATGCACCCTTAATGCCGCCAACAAGCTCATTAAAATAACAGTATTCATTTGGGTGATTTTTTATTGACCATGAGAGCGGCAGCATTATTCCTGTAATTAAAACAACTGTTATAGCAGCTTTGATTACTTTATTAGTTGAAACTCTAAAAAGTAATTCATAGAATAATGCTGATAGGATGGTAATTGGCGGTACAATAAATAAAAAATGCCGCAGCCCATCATAGAGTGCAGAGTTTTTATATACGGAATAAGCCCACGGAAATATTATGATGAAAAGAAGCAGTAGCAAGGGTTTTCTACTAAAATATTTTTTGGAAAAAAGAATTGCAGCCATCATCAGAACAGCTCCGATCATAATGATAAGCGGAGTTGTTATGGCAATCCACTGGGGAATGTAATTCCATGGAATCTCATTCGACATCATGTGTTTTCCTGCAAAGAGAATACGAATGTTGGTGGAAAAATTCTGCATCTCTTTAAGGGCAGTAAAAGGATTGTTGAGTGGGGAAAGCAGACCATACGGCCAAAACAACATAGCTCCAAAATATCCGGCAGCCACCACAAGAAAAAAATGCTTCAGCATTCTCCCCCTAACAACATTATTGTTTTTTATTG
>JACCZZ010000182.1 GCA_013695715.1 Chitinophagales bacterium
AAAGTTTTTTCATTTTGAAAATTGTTTTGGTTATGGCCACAAATGTATTTGGGGTGTGTTACTGCATTATCATTGCATCATTAAGGATGAATGATCAAAAGTTTATGGATATGCAAACGCCGTATTATGCTGAGATGAACAAATGTTACCAAAACGTTTATAAGGTGCTCATCCTCCTGTCTATTCTGGATATAAGAGCTTAATTCTGAAAAAGATGAATAAACAGGATCAGCCAGAAATTCAAATACTTTCAGGCATTACAATATGAGATAATATACTATTTTCTTCTTTCTGTAGTAAAAGCTACCAGATCAATGAGCGATCTTTTTGAAGATGAATCTGGAAAGGAGTTTAGCAGTTGGAGCGCTTCATTCTTATAGCTGTTCATTTTCTCAATGGTATACTCTATTCCACCTGATTGCAATACCATCCCCATCACCTCTTCAACTTTTTCTTTATTGTGATGATGATTTTTTATGATGTTAATGACCTTTCTTTTATTTGTGGATCCGGCATTATTTAACAGGTATATAATGGGGAGTGTCAGTTTCTTTTCTTTGATATCTATGCCCTTTGGCTTACCGGTATTGTCTAAGCTGTAATCGAGCAAGTCGTCTTTTATCTGAAAAGCAATTCCGATCTTTTCTCCAAAGAGCTTCATTTTAGCCACCAACTCTTCGTTAACTCCTGAAGAGGCTGCCCCGCAAGCACATGCTGATGAGATCAGCGTCGCGGTTTTCTGCCGAATAATTTCAAAATAGACAGCTTCACTTATATCGAGGCGCCTCGTTTTCTCAATCTGAAGCAATTCCCCTTCACTCATCTCTCTCACAGCTTCTGAAACAATCTCAAGCATATTGAAATCATTATTAGAAACTGAAAGTATCAGTCCCTTTGATAAGAGATAATCACCCACCAGCACTGCAATCTTATTTTTCCAAATGGCATTGATTGAGAAAAAGCCACGTCGTTCATGAGAATCATCTACAACATCATCATGAACAAGCGTTGCAGTATGTAACAGCTCTATTAGCGCTGCCGCTCTATATGTTTTCTCCGTTACAGGACCAAACATTTTAGCTGAAAGAAATACAAACATGGGTCGCACCTGCTTCCCTTTGCTTTTAACAATGTACCGGGTGATGGCATCAAGCAGTGGCGTATTGCTTTTCATAGAGTCGCGGAATTTTTGCTCGAAAAGTTCAAGCTCCTCTGCAATCGGCACCTTTATGGTATCTAATGTTACTGCCATATATTGGCTGCGAAAATAAAAGTTATTTGAAAGGGTAGCAGCAGCATTGACATTACTATATATAGAAGATTGGGTAAGATATTTTCACGACTTCAAACATTCATACCTTTCTTGCCTAATTTCGGAATGAAGAACGTTGTTATTGATGGAAAGCATGGGAGACCAGTACTTCTCGATATTTATTATCCGCGTAATGAGGGTATAAAGGGCGTAATTATTTTCTGCCATGGCTTCAAAGGTTTTAAAGATTGGGGACCTTTTAACATCGTGGCAGAACAGTTTGCAGATGCTGGTTTTATTTTTATAAAATTCAATTTTTCTCACAACGGCACTACGCAACAGCATCCGCAGGAGTTTGCTGACCTTGATGCATTTGGTAGTAATAATCCTTTAATTGAGCTCGACGATCTGCAATGCGTGGTTGATTATGTTTCCGGAACTGTATTGGCCAACATGTATTCTTCAAAATTACTTTCGCAATCGGAGCACACACCTGACGAGAAAATCAAAATCTATCTCATCGGTCATAGCAGGGGAGGAGGAATTGTTATTTTAAAAGGTACCAAAGACCCGAGAATATCAAAAATCATTACTCTTGCTTCTATAAATGAGTATGGTAATTTCTTCAGTGGTAATATTCAACTATGGAAGAAAAACGGTGTAATCTATGTTGAGAACATGCGCACGAATCAACAGTTGCCTGTATATTATCAATACTATGAAACAGTGCAAGCGAACAAAGAGATGTTGGATATTCACAATGCAGTTGCCTCTCTGTCGAAGCCACTGCTGATCATCCACGGAACAGATGATGAAACTGTACCTGTTGCTATGGCCAAAGCAATGCATTCCTGGAATCCATCAAAGACTAAATTGATTTTAATGGAAGGAGCCAATCATACATTTGGCGGCATGCATCCATGGCCCTATTCATATTTGCCGAAGGATTTTAGTAAGGTATTTAATGAGATAATTTCTTTCATACAGTCTTAACCTATGAAGAATATTGTAATATTCATTAACAATTCATTTGCAGAATGGATTGAAAGGCTTGTCTACCTTTCCGATCTACAATCTAATCATGCGCCAGGGATTTTTTTCGGGGATCAACCGCAGAAGGATTACCATAGAAAATTCTTTTTTTTCTTTTCTGCGAAGAATCAGTCTGCCTCTTTCACGCATCGCCTTTTTTCTGGTTTTTTTCTGGTTTGGCATATTAAAGATGATGGAGCTTAGCCCTGCTCTTGGAGTAGTGCATACCATTTATGATCATACCGCATGGTTCATCCCATGGAACATATTTATATTAATGTTTGGTGCATATGAATGCATCATCGGAATTATTTTTCTTTTTCCTGGTAAGGAAAAATATGCATTGTATATGCTTGTTCCGCATGCAATCACCACCTTCGGTCCCCTGCTTGTGCTACCAGCGCTGACGTGGAAAGGTTTTATGGTTCCCAATCTTATCGGTCAATACATTATTAAAAATCTTGTAATCATTGCCCTTGCCATCTTCATAGGAACTTATGGGAGGGTAAACCGTTTTCAAAAAAATAAATCAGCTAATGTTTATAGTGGGGATTCGTTGGTGATATCGGAGAAATAGGTAGATAAGATCGTCAATCTAAAGGTGTTTCTATTAAGGCATTTTTATATTCTGCCGCACTCTCTAACTGATCACACCATGCAGTTCCGTATTTTCTGATCAATGCTTCCTTTACAAATTCAAAAACAGAAATGCCTAATTGTTTACCTTGCTTGCATGCCGGCGCGCATACTTCCCAACGGTTATAATTCAGTGCTTCATAACCAGGATGTTTGGTAATTCGCACGGGGTATAGGTGGCACGAAATGGGTTTTTTAAAATTAACCTCTCCATTATTGTAAGCGCGCTCAATGGCACATTTTGCAATTCCCATCTCAAAATAAACATAGGCGCATTGATTCACTCCTTTCACCAGAGGGGTTACAAAATCACCATCACTGTCAATAAGCCACTTGCCAAAGGTTTCAACAGATTCTATTCCTTCAGCATTCATATATGGCTTTACCTGCTCATATATTTCTTCAAGCACTTTCGTCTCTTCGAATTCAAGAGGTGCACCTGAATCGCCTTCAACGCAGCAGGCTCCTTTGCATTTATCGAGGGCACAAACAAAATGCTTATCTACAATATCATCTGAAACAATTGTCTGATCAATAAGAATCATACTGTAAAATTAAAGTGAAAAGTGCAAACAACTGTTGTCGTTCAAAAATATGAACAAACATAAAAGCAAAATTTTTACAGGTGAAGAGAAGGAGAATTGTTCTTCATTTCTTCACATGGAATTTGAAGATTGCACCATTACCTTTGACACCTATGGCAGAACCAAAAGATCTATTTAAAGACATCATTTCTCATTGTAAGGAATATGGATTTATTTTTCCTTCAAGTGAAATTTATGATGGATTGAGTGCAGTATATGATTATGGTCAGTATGGATCTGAATTGAAGAAAAACATCCGTGAGTACTGGTGGCGATCAATGGTGCAGCTTCATGAAAATATTGTAGGAATTGATGCCGCCATTTTTATGCATCCAACAACATGGAAAGCGAGCGGACATGTGGATGCTTTCAATGATCCTCTCATAGATAATAAAGATTCTAAAAAACGGTATCGCGCTGACACACTGATTGAAGATTATGTTTCAAAAGCTGAAACAAAAATTGAGAAGGAGGTAGAAAAGGCAAGGGTGAAATTCGGCGACTCATTTGATGAATCAATGTACCGCTCTACCAATCCGCGAATAAAAGAAAATCAAAGGAAGATAGATGAGGTCAACGAACGAATGAAAGATGCTCTGGAAAAAAATAATATGCAGTCAATGAAGCAGATTATCATTGATTGTGATATTGTGGATCCATTAAGCGGAAGTAGAAACTGGACGGATGTTCGCCAGTTTAACCTGATGTTCTCTACACAGGTTGGTTCACTTGCTGAAGATGCCAGCACCATTTATCTGCGTCCTGAAACAGCGCAGGGCATTTTTGTAAACTTTTTAAATGTGCAGAAAACCGGAAGGATGAAAATTCCCTTTGGTATCGCTCAAACAGGAAAAGCTTTTAGAAATGAAATTGTTGCACGACAGTTTATATTTCGCATGAGAGAGTTTGAGCAAATGGAGATGCAGTTTTTTATTAAACCCGGCACCGAAGGGCAATGGTATAATTACTGGAAGCAAAGCCGCATCATGTGGCACAGAGTACTGGGTTTTCCTGAAGCAAATTATCGCTTTCACGATCATCTGAAATTAGCTCACTATGCCATAGCGGCCTGCGATATTGAATTCAATTTTCCATTTGGATTTAAGGAGCTCGAAGGCATCCATTCACGCAGCAACTTCGATTTAAGTCAGCATGAGAAATTCTCTGGCAAGAGACTTCAGTACTTCGATAGCGACTCGGGCGAAAGCTATGTTCCTTATGTAATAGAAACTTCTGTTGGCCTCGACAGGATGGTACTTGCAATTATCTGTTCTTCATATAAAGAAGAATTGGTGCCTACTGCTGTAGAGGGTGAAGAGGCTCAACGCGTAGTGCTGAACATTCCTGCTTTTTTAGCGCCTGTGA
>JACCZZ010000070.1 GCA_013695715.1 Chitinophagales bacterium
TGAAAGTCATCATGGAAATAAGCGGAATCAATTATAGGAACAAGCACCTGCTGAAAGGATTGCATCGGTGCGCCATCTTGTGCCCAGATGTGATGCCACAACCCAAGATTATCTTTATATTCAAGAACAAGTGAATCACCGAAGGCGACGCCATAATTGGAGACATTAAAGGCTTCAGAGTTGGGCTCATCTCCTATGCCACCTGGCTGATAAAAGAAACTAAAGTATAATGAATCAGCCGAACTAAGAGTTGCCATCAGTATCGGCATTGATGAAAGCGTATCGGCTGCGCCAATGCTGCCAAAATTAAAGCTTAGTGTGTCGTACGGAACACCATTCCCGTTCAATCCATCTAATGTTGCAACACCTATAGAGACAGGATTGATCGGGAAAGTTGTGTTCACGAAGGCACCTGAATTTATCCACCACTCCGGATTCGGAAGCAAACCCTCATATGAAAAATCATCAAGAAAGGGAAGCGATATTGCGGAACGTGTATGCGTCTGAGCCTTTGTATCAAACAACAATGAATTGAATCGAAGAGGAATCAGCTGTTCCTGAGCCAAAATAGTATGATAAATAAAAACAGAGAAGATGATTAAGGTGGTATATGCAAATTTCTTTGTCATTTCATATTATGATTTATAATTAAGATGGTTTGAGATTATGGCCAACAATTAGTTATTCGTTATCTCCCTCTACTGCCGAATAATGATTCCTTGAAGTAACAAACACATCAACTCCCTCCCCAATATTCACTGTTCGAGTTTCGGGCATGTTTGGATCAGGACGTTGCTGATAAACTACTGCGTCCAGAGAATCCCCTTTTGAAAAATCATCATGTACTATAGCACCAAGTGCAAGTGATGACCCCTCTAAAACGAATCTTGCTTCTCTAAGAGACAATCCAACTAGATTGGGTACTTCTATCTCAGTGTCACCTAAGCCGTCTCCTAATATTAAGTCAACGGATGCTCCTTTCTGTATTTCTGTTCCTGCTACAATGGGTTTTCCTTTAAAGAGTTGGTCCAGTACCACATTTTTTGCAAGGTCTGGCTTATAGATTAGTTTACCGACCTTCAACTTATAGCTTTCCAGAATCATGGTTGCCTGCTTTAAAGACGCATCTTTTAGATCAGGCATTTGAACATGAGGTGCTCTTCGCGAATTTACTGTAAGATAAATTGTACGAGATTCTTTCACTTTCGTATTTGGCCGAGGATTTTGATCCATTATGGCAAGGGGCGATAACTTAAGATCATAAGACGAGTCGGCAATTTTATAGTTCAGATTCCTGCTTTCTACCAGCCGCGTAGCTTCACTCCAGGTTTTGCCGCGCAGGTCAGGAACCGAAACAGACTCGCCATGTTTCGTATAGCTTTTAACGAACAAGGCAAAAATCAGCACCATTAGAATGTAAAATACCACAGCTCCACCTAAATGATAAAGGACGTTACGTGTGCTGATGTAATTCCAAATCTTATTCAATTGCTGCAAGGCGTTTTTTCTGGAAGCTAAATTCCAATATTTTATCTATAAAATCGAAAGGCTTATAATTGCTGATAGCTGCCTGGTGAAAAATACATGTTGCAGGAGTCATGCCGGGTAACGAGTTCACTTCTATGATTATTGTTTCTATATGACCATCGTTATATATCCTTACAAAAGCGTCTATACGGCAATAGCCAATAACGTTAAGTATGCGTGCTGCGCCCCCAAACTCTGCTTTCACCAAACCTGCAATGCGCTGGTATTCCCCCTCATTAGGTGCAAAACGTGCTGGTGTAATGTTTTGTCCCTGACCTGCTAAGAATTTTTCTTCCAGAGAAAGAACATCATCAGTTGCTAAAGCTTCAGATGGCTCGAAGACTTCGAAGTGAATCTCACCATTGCTATTTAAACTTGTTAACATACCGCCTGTAATCTCTAAAAAATGCTTTGCTCCACGGGCAGTAATCAACTCTTCAACCAGCAACTGTTCTTTTTGCGGAAATTCTTCGTTTAGCTGCAGATCAAGTATGTCTGTATACTTTTTTAACAAAGGATCGTGATTGCGGAAAAGAAGATTACAAAATGCATCCAATTCTTCATATGTCTTAATCTTCTTCACCGCAGAACTGCATCCGTCATCTACTGGCTTGCAGATGAAAGGGAACGATATTAAAGCAGTAATCCGATCATAAAATTTTTCTTTGTCATGAAGCCATTCTTCTTTTTTCATTAATAAATGTGAGGCGGTCATGAATCCGTGCTGCCGGAGAATTTCATTGGTCTCATATTTATTTATAGTTATCTGTGAAGAAGCGACTCCGGAACCATTGTAAGGGATATCATATCTTTCAAGTTCTCGTTGAAGCTCGCCATCTTCACCGGGGCGCCCATGCAAGGCGATAAAAACACCATCTACCATTGTACTTAATTCTTTGATGGTAATTTTCTGTGGTTTAAAAATTGGCGTGGCAGAGGAATACTTTGATGTAAGCGCAAAACATTCCCTTTTTATTTTTTCTACAACAGGGTGAATGGTATAATTCAGAATCTTGTCACGAATGTCGTCCGCATTGTCTTTTAGCAAAAAATTTATGGGCAGATGGTACAATTCATAATTTTCGGGATTACCCACAAGAAAAATTGGAATTGGTTGATAACTGGTTGATGATGCAAGCTTCTCATAAATGTTTCTGCCGCTTTCAACAGAGATGTGTCTTTCTGAAGAATAGCCGCCAAGAATTACCGCTATTTTTTTTCTATAGGAAGATAAATTCTTACGCTCTGCAATCTTCTCATCCAGTTCTTTCAACAACTGGCTATATTCCATGGTAATTGACTGTGTAGTCATCCGTTCATAAAGTGAGGTACGGATGATGTAGGTGAGAAATTCTGATGGATTTAATCCGATCTCTGCCACCTGATGAAAGAAGAAAGATGAGGGCAGCATACCGGATGTGGTGTTCGGATCATTTAAAAATATCTGACCATCTTTTTTAATAAAGCCATCAATACGAGCATAAACATGAAAGCCGAAAAATGTGAACAGTGCCTCACATTCCGTTCTAATATTTTGAATCTGATCATCGGGTAAATCAATGGGAGTAACTTTCCTTGTCATTCCCGGTAGGTATTTAGATCTATAATCAAATACCTCTTTGCCTTTTTTTATTTCTGTTGGTGGAAGTGCAATGGGATCACCATTTTCATTGCGAATTACAATGCAGGAAAACTCGATGCCCTCTATAAAGGTTTCAATTAATACTTGCTGTTCCTCATAGATACTTTCAAGCAATAATGGTTCATCAGAATAAAGAAAATGTTCGTTTATATACTTGAGCAATTCGGATGGATGATTCAATAGATTTCCATTGATGAGGAAGGGTATTCCTGCTCCATCTTTAATCTCTGAAATTTTACTTACCCAATCCTTTTTCTCATCTTCAGAATAAGTTCTCCATTCCTGATAAGTTAAACGACGGATGAAAAACGCTGCATCAACAGCAGTAATAAATGTTAGTAGATCGGGTTTGCTAACAATGGAAACGCCAATAGATGATCCCTGATTTGAGGGCCTGACAACAAATGGTAATCCTATATCTTTCGAGACTTGATCAAATATTTTTTCACCATCTGTGCTATTTAACCATTCGTTCCTGTTTAAGACCACGCTATCGGCTACTTCAAAGCCTGCCCTTCTCATCACATCTTTCTGAAAGGCTTTATTCATTCCTATTGCAGAAGGCAGAATTCCTGAACCTGAATAAGGAATGTTGAGCCACTCGAGAAGTCCCTGGATGGATCCATCTTCTCCTCCTGCGCCATGCAGCGCGAGAAAAGCAAAATCAATCAGCTCCTTCAATTGTTCTATTGATAATTTTCTGCCAACAGAAGCAATCAGCCTTTGCTGTTGCTCAGAAGAAAGCT
>JACCZZ010000284.1 GCA_013695715.1 Chitinophagales bacterium
GGAAGTTCAATAAAAAAAGTTGTTCCAACATTTTTTTCAGATGAAAAGTGAATGACCCCACCAAAACTCTCAATAATGTTTTTACTTATTGCCAGACCGAGCCCTGTGCCTGAAGATTTAGTTGTGAAATTGGGGATGAACACTTTTTTTGCCTCTTCGTCTGATATCCCGACTCCATTATCTGAAACAGAAATCACAATTTGTCCATCCACATTCTGTGTAATCACTTTCACATTACCGATACGGTCGTCAGGAATTGCCTGAATGGCATTAAGAATAAGATTATTGAATACGCTTAGTAATTGATTTTTGTCAGCAGCAACAGCGTTTCTGACAGCATGATCATAAAGTTGTACTTCTACATCTTCAGAATCCTGGAGCAGGTTGCATGCTGCACTTAGAACCTCATTTACATTCACAACATCAATCTGAGGATGGGGCATCTTAGCGAAATTGGAAAATTCATTCGCAATCTGACTCAGGTTATTTATTTGTTCTATTAGAGTAAGACATACTTTCGCAGTCATTTCTTTAAGATTTGGCGCATTCTGTTCATATGCTCGTTGCAGATGCTGAATGCTTAGCTTCATTGGCGTCAGCGGGTTTTTTATCTCATGTGCCACCTGTCTGGCCATTTCACGCCAGGCCAATTCACGTTCAGACTTCGCTAGTTTATCAGCGCTGGTCTCTAATTCACCAATCATCTTGTTGTACTCTGATACAAGGTTGCCTATTTCATCATTTGCCTGCCACTCAATCAACTCATTACCAGAGCCGATCCTTACCTTCTTAAATTTTTCACCAATAAGTGAAAGCTTTTTAGTTATTTGTCTCGAGATAAAAGGAGCCAACAATCCTGCAACAATCGTCGCAAGCACAAGTACATTCACCAGAGCTACGAAAAAGAAACCCACCTGCTCATTAAGGTTTGCCTTCGAATTGAAATAAGGCAGATGTATAAATACCAGAGGTAAGCCATTGCTATTGCGAATTGACTGGTAGCCAGAAAAAAATTTTAATTTTCCTACCTGTTCTTCTTTTACAAGTACAGTTTGTCCTTCACCTGATAATTCTATATAAGCGAAAGGATTAATTTTCTTTGATATAAGTCCTTTTTCAAAAAAGCTTCTTTGAGAAGAGGCGACCAGTGTACCATGTAAATCATAAAAATTTATGTCAATATCCTGCACGTCTGCCAGCACATCAATATTTTTTTTCAGCAAGTTTTCCAACTCACCTGTATCGCGATGGGCTAATGAATCCTGGTTATAAATCAATTGAACGGATTCACTAACACGATTCATCTTATCTGTGACTGTTTCCATAGCCAGGCTATTAAACTGATTTAAAAAGAATGCACCTGCCACATAGGCTATAATCAGCAGCATAATCAAAATAAACATCATAAAGAATCCATGAATGAGCATACGAAGTGATGCCCTCCTAAAAAAATCTCTTATTGACTGAAGATTAGGATGGATGCTGATGATATTAAATAACAATAACAGCAAAGTGATATTAAATAGAACAACAAAAAGGAAGGAAAAATAGGAGGTGAAATATGAAAACCAATTATTTTTTTTAGAGACAACAATGATAAGGTTGTTACCCGCATTATAAAGAAGATGGTTGCTGCCCCCATAATTGATATATTTTTCCTCATGGGTATTCGGCGGAATCCATCTTAATCGGAAGTCATAGAAATAACTTCCGTTTTGCCTCACCAAATACTGATTGTTATATACGGCAAATGAGTATTGCGGAGTAACGAAGGGCAATTTATCTTTTTCTTCAAGAAGCAACTCGGGATAAACACCGGCACTTTTATAAGCATCGGCTGTTAATTGAACATACAAATACCCTAAAAGTGAATCATTGTTACTTATTGGATATTGAGCTAGATAGCTGAAAGATCCTGAAGGTAATGTGGACTTATACAAGCGATTTTTAATCACCTCTTTTTTATCTGACTTCATGCGATTTTCAGTCACAAAACCGAACTCCTCTCCTGCCACCGGCAATAAATATCCATGTTTATCAAGAGGGTAATAATGAATGTCATATCGGCTAAAACCTTCCTGAAAGTAAAGTTGCTGCAGGCGGTTGGTAAGAGTTTTCCCCGCCAATTGTGGAGATTTAAAAAAATTAATTATGAAGTCGTCTTCAGAAATTTTCTGCTGCAGGTCAGTAAGAAGAAATTCTGTGACAGCATCACCACTGGAAATTAACTTTTCAGCAAAATTTACCCTCGTATTCTTTTCTTTTTCCTCGCTATAGATTTGCAGCAATGCAGCACCAGAAGCCGATACAAAAACAAGCAATGTAAATATTCGTCCAAAATTTAAGGCTCCTCTTGGGCGAATGTTAAAGTAAGGCAGAATAATAATAAGCACATTAGCCCAGATCATTACCCATAAACCTGATATACCCAAATCATGCGCGAGGTAATAGATGAATGCCAGTGTGGTACAAGTTATTAGAACAATGGCATTATCAAGTGGATTTAAGGGTCTGCGTCGCAGTGTGGCTATAATCTTTACGGAAACTAAAAAGAGGCAGATAAAAATAATAGCTATACATACTACTGCTGCAAGGCTAAAGTAATCTGGCTGCAGCGGGTTTAAAAGTGCAAATTGAATTTTGGAGTCACGTACCAGTGCACTTATAACCCCTATTGTATATATGGTAAGGAAGAAGATGATGAAGTAGCCCGCCAGATGAACCAGATAGTTGCTCAGGGAATGAGCTGATACATTAATTCTGATCTGTACCTTATTTGTGATATACACACAAGACCAAAACAAAAACAAAAGTTGAATCATTAAACCACCGAGGGACGAAGCAATGCCTTGCGAAGCAAAAAGTTCCGGGTTAAATATTCTCCAGTTTTCAACTCCTTTTGGAAGTATATTTCTATC
>JACCZZ010000390.1 GCA_013695715.1 Chitinophagales bacterium
GTCGCGGAGTTGCGCGCGCCACCTCAAATCCAAATCTTGACCAGTCATACTTTGCTGAGGCAGTCGACATCATTTCAATGGCACAGCAGCTTGTACCGAAAACCAATGGCCACAGAGAATTTGACCGAGCCCAGTTGATCACATCATCAATGGTGCTTAATACGATACCACCACCGGCAGTAGGATGCACCTCTCCGGGAAAAGTGTCAGCTATTTTCTGTGGAGGATTGGCTTCAGTTGTTTGTAATGTTTTACTTTCTTCCATCTTCTAAAAAATAAACTACAATAAGAAACTAAGGGCTTATACCCATTTTAATGCGCCTGATTTGTGAGCATATAAAAATCCCATAAAAAGAATTGTTAAAAAAATGACTGCTTCCACAAATGCCGGCCATCCAATAGTTTTTACCACAACAGCCCACGGGTAAAGAAATATCAGCTCCACATCAAAAATCAAAAAGACCAAAGCGAACAGGTAATACCCCACATTAAACTGAATCCAGCTTGGACCAATGGTTTTTACTCCACACTCATAGGTATCTCCTTTCTGGGAATTCTTTGTTGCTTTGAGTACCAGCTTAGAGATTAATATGCCGGCAGCAGAAAAGAATATTGCTGCAAGCAGAAGAATGATCAGTGATGAGGAACCCATGGATGAAAAAATGTGATGAAATATTAGACTGAATTGATTAAAGTTACACAATTCCTTATATCAATAAACAGACTGTCCCTCGTAAGGCAAAGAGTAAATAATTCTATATAGAAACTGGCATTTAATTCCTGGGGTGTTTGGTGCTGTTTGCTATTACTAAAGCTCCATTTTTCAAGACAGGCACAATACTGGTTAGGTCAGGGCGAAGGCAATATTTAATGTCATTTACAACACCCAAATGCGCAAGTCGCCTGTAATGTGACGATTGTTTCATAAAATGAAGCATGTTGCGTCGTGAATTAAGATATAATTTTTCCGCCGCAAAAGCAGAATCGGAATCGACCAGAAAATACTCTTTGATGTGATGAATGATAGCGCCGGCAAACACCGTATCTTCAAGATTGAATTTGTTTCTCCATCCTGAACACAACAGCAGAGTATCTCTCCCTTCCGCAACAATCCATTTTGTAAGCGCTGTGAAGTTGAGAAATCCTCCAATTACTACCTGATATGAATGCTCTGCCATTTTGATAGCACGCGTTCCATTGGTTGTTGTGAGTACAAGAGTCTTTCCTTTTACGACTCCATCCATAAATTCAAAGGGTGAATTGCCAAAATGAAATCCTTCTACTTTGCGTCCATTTCGCTCCCCTGCTAATATATAGTTCTCTTTTCCTGTAAAAGATAAACACTCTTCAATAGTATCTACCGGAATAACTTTATCCGCTCCCTGATCAAGTGCGACACACATTGTTGTTGTTGCACGCAGCACATCGATAACTACAACAACTTTATCATCTATAGGATATAGTGGTAAAAGTCCTGGAGTAACGCAAACTTCAAGAGTAGATTTATCAGGCAAAATGTTTTTTTGAGATGCAGTGAAAGGTAGCTGGTTTTTCTATTTGGAAGGCGATCACGATTTGCTTTTTAAGAAAGGCATCTTCACCACCTTAGCTTCCAGGTTTTTATCTCTGATATTTATGAAGATTGTAGTTCCTTCTTTAGCATTCTCGATAGAAATATAACCCATCCCAATGGCTTTCTGCAAAGATGGCGACTGTGTTCCGCTGGTTACAACTCCGATCGTGTTTCCATTCGCATCCATAATCTCATGACCATGTCGCGCTATCCCCTTATCTATCATCTCAAACCCAACAAGTTTTCGGGAAAGTCCTTTTGCTTTTTGTTCCTCAAGGATACTTTTTGCAGTAAAATCTTTTGAGAACTTCGTGATCCAGCCCAGTCCCGCTTCTAAGGGAGACGTAGTATCATCAATATCATTTCCATATAAACAAAAGCCCATCTCCAATCTTAAGGTATCCCTGGCACCTAATCCGCACGGCATAATACCGAATTCTTTTCCAGCCTCAAATATTTTATTCCAGAGCTCCCCGGAGTCAAGATTTTCATAATATATCTCAAAGCCGCCTGCGCCTGTATAACCGGTATTAGACATCAGCACATTTTTTACTCCCCCAAAAACGCCTCGTGCAAATTTATAGTAAGGGATTGCTGATAAATTGGTCTCTGTTAACTTCTGTAAAACCTCTATTGCATTAGGCCCTTGTATGGCCAGCAAACCTGCACGATCACTGATGTTATTCATCTCTACATCAAACTTATTGTGGCTCTGAATCCAGCTCCAATCCTTTTCTATATTAGATGAGTTAACAACCAGCATATAAGAATTTTCCTGAAGCCGGTAAACAAGCAAATCATCTATTATGCCACCTGCATCATTTGGTAAACAGGAATACTGAACATCACCCACTTCAAGTTTAGAAGCATCATTTGACGTAACAGATTGAACCAATTCTAAAGCGCGTGGTCCTTTCAATACAAATTCTCCCATGTGTGATACATCAAAAATTCCCACGTTTTCACGCACACATTGATGCTCGACATTGATTCCCTGATAAGAAATGGGCATATGATAGCCTGCAAACTCAGCCATTCTTGCACCGAGAGTTACATGGGTATCTGTTAAAGGGGTTGATTTCATTATTAACAAGTGGTGTTTGGACAAAGATAGATTTTAATCATTTTGAAGTGTGCTTACCGGAATGCTGTTGCAACAAGCAGATGCACTCGCTTACTATAAAGCTCATTATTTTCTGCCTAGGTTTTAACCCCAAATAGTTTTACATTCTGGCTACCTTTAGCCCCAGAATTATTTCAATGGATCTAAATCCTCCCGTCAAGCTATCCGTTATAAATTCTTTTATTAACGCTACCTTAATTGGTGATGAGGATTATGAGTTAAAAGGAATCAATGAAATTCATATGGTGAGAAATGGTGATCTTACCTTTGTAGATCATCCTAAGTATTATGATAAAGCACTGAGATCTCCCGCTTCAGTAATTATAATTAATAAAGAGGTTGTCCAACCACCAAGTAAACATTTATTCATTTCTAAAGATCCTTTTCAGGACTACAATATTCTTACTAACCAATTCCGGCCCTTTGAAAAATCAGGTCAATCCATAAGTTCATCTGCAGCAATAGGGAAAGACACAATCATTCAGCCCGGATGTTTTATTGGCAACAATGTAATAATTGGAGATCGGTGTATCATTCACTCCAACGTTAGCATTTATGACCATTGCACCATCGGTAATGATTGTGTAATTCATGCAAATACTGTTATCGGTAGTGATGCTTTTTATTTCAAAAAATATAGTTCTGAATATTCTAAAATGCATTCATGCGGAAGAGTGGTGATTCATGATCGTGTTGAAATAGGAGCAAGCTGCAGTATTGATAAAGGCGTATCCGGTGATACAGTAATTGGAGAGGGAACCAAGCTCGACAATCAGGTTCAT
>JACCZZ010000304.1 GCA_013695715.1 Chitinophagales bacterium
TCCTTTTTCATATGCCGCCTCTACCTCATCCATTGAAATTTTCCGCTCTTCCACATTCAACCCATAACTCCTTAATAGCTGCATCACACTATCGCGCGTAACGCCGTCTAAGATGGTGCCGTCTAAATCCGGAGTAATGGCAATGCCATCAATGATAAAAAATACATTCATGGTTCCGATCTCCTGGGCATATTTATGCTCGTTACCATCAGTCCACAACACCTGGTCAAATCCCTTGAGCTGTGCTTCTTTTAATGGTAGCATGGTTGCTCCGTAATTTCCTGCAGCTTTAGCAAAACCAACACCTCCTGCAAAAGCGCGTACAAAATGATCTGAGACAATCACCTTTACCGGTTTGGTATAATAATTTCCTGCCGGCGAAGTAATGATGATAAATTTAAAAAATTCAGTAGGGCGAATGCCAATAAAACGATCTGTAGCAAACATGAAAGGACGTATATATAATGAACATCCCGGATCTTCCGGAATCCAATCCTGATCTATATATATCAATTCATTCAGTGCATCAAGCCAAAGCTCAAGAGGTATCGGAGCCATTGCCATTCTTTCTGCTGATATGTTGAAGCGCCTGTGATTTTGCTCAGGCCGGAATAAGATGGGCTTGCCCTCAGGATCACGAAAAGCCTTCATTCCTTCAAAAATAATCTGACCATAATGCAACGCAGATGACGCAGGGTTGAACGGAATATTTCCATAAGGTATAATCTTGCAATCCGTCCATCTTCCTTTTCTGCTTTCGGCCACAAACATGTGATCGCTGTACAGCTTTCCAAAAGCAAGGTTCTTAAAATCAACGCTACCCAGCCTGGAAGTTTCTGTCCGCTCAATATGAAAAGGATACTTCATAAGATTGAATTACATGAAGATTTATAACGTAATGTCGCAAACTGGCTTCAAAAATAAAACCTTCTTCGAGGTAACTATTCATCTTTTAATTAATTTAGTTTTGAACATAAATCTGTTGCATGGAAGAGGAAGAAGTAATGATGTTAGGCCGATTGTATAACACCACACTTTATGCTGTGCATGAATATACCACGGTAAAATTGCAAAATCTGAATGGGGTTGAGACTTCTTTTCCTAAGCTGCTTATCATTCTGAATAATCAACACACCCGGGAAATCGCTTCGTCTGATATTGAGTTGCTCGCTAAGATGGCGGACTGGCTCGGTATCAGTAAAGACGCTGTAGCCCTTCTCGGAAATCACAACCTTCCATCATTCCGTCATTTATACTCCCATCAACATATTAGAAATATTATTTTATATGGAATCACTCCTGATGAAATCGGTTTACAGCTTGAACTAAGAATGAATAAAGCATTTTCTTTTATGGAATGCAAAATGCTATTCACGGCCTCATTTGCAGAGGTGCAAAATGATAAAAAATTGAAAAATGAGTTCTTTAATGAATTAAGAAATTCATTTAAACACCTAAAGAAATCGGAATAATGAGGCTGATCTTTGCCACTCAAAATCAGCACAAGCGGGATGAGGTGCAGGCGCTAATAGGCAACTCCCTTTCTGTAAGCTCTCTTCAGGATTTTAACTTCAGAAATGAGCTTCCAGAAACATCAGATTCTTTAGAGGGCAATGCGCTGCAAAAGGCAGAATTCATCTATAATAAACTTCACCAGGATTGTTTCGCTGAAGATACAGGCCTTGAAATAGAAGCCTTAAATAATAAGCCTGGTGTATTTTCTGCGCGATATGCGGGCAATCAAAAGAATTCAGATGACAACATCAATTTAGTGCTGACAGAAATGGAAGGAATAGAAAACCGCCGCGCACGATTCAGAACGGTAATCTGTCTTTACCTTGAAAGCGGGAGGTATTATTTTGAGGGGATAGTAAATGGAACTATAGTCTCAGAAAAAAGAGGAAAATCGGGCTTTGGTTACGACCCTATTTTTATTCCTGATGGCACTGATAAAACATTTGCAGAAATGTCAGACAATGAAAAAAATGAAATTAGTCACCGGGGCAAAGCAATAAAAAACATGATGGAATTTTTGGAATCAAAAGTGAGATGAGCCAATCTGCTTCATCAACACATAATTATAAATTTCGATTTTTTATCGTGATGAAGAAATCTTCTCATAACTATCTCACTTTCCTAACCTGAATCCCTCTGGTATCATTGCTCCTTTTTTCACGACTACAATTCCCTCTTTTACAGTGAGCATGTTGTTGTCCATATCTGGAAGGTCAGGACTGCCCTTGATGTGCACGTCGTTGCCGATGTAGCAGTCCTTATCAATTATTGTGTTTTGAATAAAGCACCTGTCACCTATACCCATTATAGGGAAGCCCCTGCTGACAGAGGCGTTGATAGACTGGAGTGTTTCAAAAAAGTCATTCCCCATGATGTAGCTGTTTATGATCACGCTGCCTTCTCCAATACGCGAGCGGATGCCTATCACCGACCGTTCTATTTTCGCAGCCATTACGATGCTGCCTTCGGTGATGATGGCTGCATTCATATGGGTGCCGGAAATTTTTGCCGGAGGTAACATGCGCGAATGGGTATAGATAGCGCTGCTGCTGTCGAACAGGTTGAACTGTGGTATCTCATCTGTCAGCGCAAGGTTCGCTTCATAGAAAGAACGTATATTACCTATATCTGTCCAGTAACCCTCAAACTGGTAGCTCAGCACCTTATACTTTCCAATAGATTGAGGAATGATTTCTTTTCCGAAATCTATCGCCTCTAAATTTGCCTCCAAAACCTCAGCAAGCACTTTACGGTTGAAGATGTAAATACCCATAGAAGCAAGATAATGCCTTCCCTGCGCCTTCATGGTATCGCTTACTTCTGACGTCCATTGGGGCAGCGATTCTTTTTTCGGTTTCTCCACAAACGAATCTATAAAGCCAGAATCTTTTGTTTTCATAATGCCATATTCAGGCGCATCACGCTCATGTACAGGAGTAGTAGCTATCGTGATCTCGGCGCCCAATCGCTCATGATGATCAAGCATCGCCATGAAGTTCATCTGGTAAAGCTGATCGCCTGAAAGGATGAGCACATAATCGAAATGATGGTTATTTAAGTGATGCAGAGACTGACGCACTGCGTCCGCCGTTCCCATGAACCATTTCGGATTGTCGGGAGTCTGCTCCGCAGCAAGAATATCCACAAAGGCTTTGCTGAAGTCGCTGAAGTGGTAGGTGTTTTTTATGTGCTTGTTGAGTGACGCTGAGTTGTACTGCGTGAGCACGAACATGCGCTGTATGTTCGAATTGATGCAATTGGAAACGGGAATGTCTACGAGCCGGTATTTTCCTGCAATGGATACCGCTGGCTTAGCACGGTAAGTGGTAAGCGGAGCCAACCTGGAGCCGGCGCCTCCTCCGAGTATTACCGCAATCACTCTCTCCTGCTGCATGCGTTGATATTTGATGTGGTGAAGCTAAATAAAGCAGGTTGATAGCTGCAGGCTTTCTTGATCAATAATTTTTACTTAATTGACTTATACAAATCTAAATATTCCTTCACTGCATGTTCCCATGAATGATCTATCTCCATGATTTGCTGTCGGATCTCTGATAATTTTACTTCATCATCAAAGAGATCAACTGCTCGCCCCACGGCGTCAACAATATTTACTACTGATGGATTCTCGAAGCGTATGCCGAAACCACCAGGTGTGGCGAAGTCGGTGACAGTATCTTTCAAACCTCCTGTACCTGATACGATAGGAATGGTTCCATATCGCAATGCATAAAGCTGATTCAATCCGCAGGGCTCTACACGTGATGGCATCAGTAAAAAGTCGGCGCCTCCATAGATGAGATGTGCAAGCCTTTCATTATACCCGATGTAGCTGTTGAAGTTCTCTGATGATGTTAAAGCGAGTGATCTTAGTTCATCTTCAAATTTATTTTCTCCACTTCCAAGAACAAAAAAATTAACCTCGTCTTCATGTTCCTCCAACACCTGCCTTATGCTTTCCGCCAGCAGGTCGGCACCTTTATCTGTTATGAGCCGTCCAATAAATACAATCAGCATTTTTTCAGGGTCGAGGC
>JACCZZ010000346.1 GCA_013695715.1 Chitinophagales bacterium
AATGGTGGTCAGTTGAAATCTATGGAGCAAAATGCATTCAATGCGTTTAACAAATTGGGTATTCCTGTTAAGCATGAAGAATGGAAATACACACATATAAGCAGCTTATTCAATAAAAATTTTGAATTAATTTCTGCAAAGGAAACAAGTTCCATTGCTGCAAAAGACCTGGACGCCATTCGTTTGCCTGGTTATGAGCAGGCCAATGAATTAATCTTTGTAAACGGAGTCTATTCTTCTCAGCTTTCGACCATTCGTTCTGCTGCACTGGTCATATTGCCTTTGGAAGTAGCGGCTCAAAACGAATTTAAGGATATTGTTTTTAGGCATTTGGGCCATAGCAGCAAATATGTAAAAGATGGTATCCATGCATTGAATACAGCTTTTGTTGAGGATGGTGTTTTTATTTATGTAAATGAAAGACAGGTAATTGAGCACCCTGTCTACATGTACCATGTTACTGATGCACGATCAGCCAATATTCTTTCTCAACCAAGAAGCCTTGTCTATGTTTCGAAGGCTGCACAGGTGCAATTGGTGGAGACTTATGCAACCATCGGAAGATCTGAAAGTTTCATTAATCAGATAATAGAAGTAATACTAGAAAGAGATGCAATTGTTGAATACTATAAAATTCAAAATGATTCGGCTCATACAAACCAGGTAAGCACTACACATTTCCGGCAGGTTGGAAAAAGCACCATACATGCTGTAACTATTTCATTAAATGGCGGTATTGTGCGCAACAATCTGAATATTGCAATGGAAGCTGAATACAGTGAAGCGCATCTGTATGGCTTGTATTTCCTTAATGGACAAAGTCATATTGACAACCATACCATAGTTGATAATGTAACTCCTAATTGCCTGAGTAATGAATTATATAAAGGCATTATAGATGATTACGCTACCGCTGTTTTTAATGGTAAAATATTTGTTCAGCCGCAGGCACAGAAAACAAATGCATTTCAGTCTAATAAAAATATTCTGCTTTCAGACGCTGCTACTGTAAATACTAAACCGCAATTGGAAATTTTTGCCGATGATGTAAAATGTTCCCATGGTTGTACTGTTGGCAGGTTAGACGAAGAAGGGTTGTTCTACTTACGGTCGCGTGGGATAAGTGAAAAAATTGCAAGATCATTATTAGTGCATGCATTTGCTTTCGATATAATCGAACAAATAAAACTTGCACCTTTTCGTAATTATGTTGACCAATTAATTTCTGCACGATTAGAATTTGAGGGAATATGACAGAGTCTGCCACCATAGAAAATATTTTGGACGTTTATGCCATCCGCGAGCAGTTTCCAATATTAAACCGTGAGGTAAAAGGCAAGCCTTTAGTTTATTTAGACAATGCAGCTACAACACAAAAACCCCGGGTAGTAATTGACGCTCTGGTAAATTATTATACTGATTACAACGCCAACATCCATCGCGGTATTCATACCCTTGCGGAAGAAGCTACTGCTGCTTATGAAGGCACCCGTGATGAAGTGCAACATTTCATCAATGCTGACAGCAGAGAAGAAATAATTTTCACAAAAGGAACTACCGAAGGCATAAACTTAATAGCTCAAACCTGGGGCAGACAAAATATTAAAGAAGGAGATGAAATTATCGTTTCTAACATGGAGCACCATTCTAACATTGTTCCATGGTATATACTATGTGAAGAAAAAGGCGCCAAATTAAAAGTGATTCCTATTGATGAAAATGGCGACTTAATAGTAAGTGAATATGAAAAATTATTGAGTAGTAAAACAAAACTGGTTTCTATAGTACATGTATCTAATGCGTTGGGTACCATCAATCCTGTTAAGAAAATTATTAATGAAGCTCACAAAGCAGGCGCAGTTGTTTTGGTAGATGGTGCCCAATCATCTGTGCATCTTGATATTGATGTGCAGGATATGGACTGCGATTTTTTTGTCTTCTCGTCTCACAAACTATATGGTCCTACAGGAGTAGGCGTATTGTATGGCAAAAAGAACTTACTCGAAGCCATGCCTGTGTATCAGGGCGGGGGAGAAATGATCAAAGAAGTAGGATTTAAAAAAATTACATATAATGACCTGCCTTATAAGTACGAAGCAGGTACCCCCAATATCGCTGATACAATTGCATTCAAGGCCGCATTAAATTTCACCTCTAAAGTTGGAAAAGAAAAGATCCGCAACCATGAGAATGAACTGTTGGCTTATGCTACTGCACAACTGGAAGAAACTCCTGGCTTAAAGATCATTGGCAGATCGAAACAAAAAATTAGTGTGATATCATTTGTAATAGATAAAATTCATCCGCAGGACCTCGGAATTCTATTAGACAACAGGGGAATTGCGGTAAGAACAGGACATCACTGTGCACAGCCTTTGATGGATCTATTTTGCATACCAGGTACAACACGTGCTTCATTTGCTTTATACAATACTAAAGCAGAAATTGATATTTTGATGAAGAGCTTGCATAAAGCAATTAAAATGTTGTTGTAAGGAAAATGAATGAGGATAAAACCATAGCAGAAATTGAAAATGAAATAGTAGAGGAATTTTCATTGTTCGATAGTTGGGACGATAAATATGAATACATTATTGATCTTGGTAAAAAGCTGTCGCCCCTCGAAGATCAATACAAGAAGGAGGAAAACAGAGTAAGAGGTTGCCAGTCTACCGTATGGCTCGTAGCAGATTATAGTGATGGAAAGGTGCTTTATAAAGCTGAGAGTGATGCCATTATTGTTAAAGGATTGATCAGTATGCTGATTCGTGTTTTAACCGGACAAACTCCTGATGCAATTGTAAATGCACGTTTGAATTTTATCAATGAAATTGGGATGATTTCGCATCTGGCTCAAACCCGCTCCAACGGGTTACTGGCAATGGTAAAGCAAATGAAAAACTATGCATTGGCGTATAAACTAAAACATGCCAGTTGATCAAATGATGGATTCAGAAGAACTAAAAGCAAAAGTTATAGAACATATACAAACGATCTATGATCCGGAGATACCGGTGAATATCTATGAATTAGGATTGATATACCGTATAGATATTTTGCCAATTAACAATGTGCAGATTGAAATGACTTTAACGGCACCAGGTTGTCCGGCTGCGCAATCGTT
>JACCZZ010000380.1 GCA_013695715.1 Chitinophagales bacterium
GTCTCATTTGCCTTTAACAACGCCTTTTCTACTGTAGTTTGACCAATACTTCGGGCTGGGTAATTGATCACCCGCTTCAAAGATTCCTCATCGAAGTGATTCACTGTAAGTCTCAGGTAAGCCACCAAATCTTTTATCTCTTTCCGCTGATAAAAGGAGATTCCTCCATAAACCACATAAGGAATATTTATTCGGCGCAATGCTTCTTCAAAGGCCCGTGATTGCGAATGCGTTCGGTAGAGGATTACAAACTCTTTATTCATCCGCTGGTTTCGCATCTTCTCTTCAAAGATGCCATCAATAACCTGTTTGCCCTCATCATTATCGCTGCCTGCTCTTAGTAGCTTAATTTTTTCACCAGGGTGATTGTCAGTCCAAATCTCTTTAGTGATCTGCATCCGGTTGTTGCCGATAACTTTGTTGGCTGCATGAACGATGTGCTTTGTAGAACGGTAATTCTGTTCGAGCTTGAAGACCTGCAGGTCAGAATAATCTTTCTCGAAATTCAGAATGTTGGCAATGGTTGCCCCGCGGAATGAATAAATGCTCTGAGCATCATCACCAACCACACAAATATTCTGATGCACATCGCCGAGCTTTTTCACGATAGCATATTGAGCTCCATTGGTATCCTGAAACTCATCTATCATGATGTAACGAAAACGGTTCTGGTATTTATAGAGCAGGTCAGGAAACTGGTTGAGCAGGTAATACATCTTATAGAGCAGGTCATCGAAATCCATTGCTCCCGCCATGAAGCAGCGTTTTGCATAAAGCTCGTACAGCAAGCCGATCTTAGGCCTTCCAGAAGCAAGATCATCGGCAACTATATTCACATCGTTCTGATATTCTGTTGGACCAATCAGGCTGTTTTTTGCAGAAGAGATACGGTTGTGAACTATAGCAGGCTTATATAATGTATCATTCAGCGCCTGCTCTTTAATAATAGATTTTAATAAACTCCTCGAGTCGTCAGTATCGTAAATGGTGAAATTAGAGGGATAACCTAAGCGCCCGGCCTCATAGCGAAGGATGCGGGCAAACACTGAGTGAAATGTTCCTATATAAAGGTTGCGCGCCTCATTGCCCATCACCTTTGATACCCTTTCGCGCATCTCCGCAGCAGCCTTGTTGGTGAAGGTTAAGGCTAAAATCCTGAATGGATCAACACCGAGTTGCATCAGGTGTACGATACGATAGGTAAGCACTCTGGTTTTTCCTGAACCCGGGCCTGCCACTATCATAATGGGTCCTTCTGTTGCCATCACTGCATTACGCTGCACCTCATTCAGTTCATCCAGGTAATCCATTCAATCTTTGATTTTTTTAATTAGGAACAGAGAAATATACTATGAAGGGAAACCAGATAACAGTCTCGTTTCACTCTTCAAATTTAACCCTAAAAAGTAATCTATCTTAAACTTGCTACCTTGTCTTGATAGATTCTTTTCCACATGAAAGCTGTGTTTCTGATTGCGCATGGAAGCGCTGACAAAGCATTTGAAATACGTGAAATTCTTACTCCCGTTCCCGGTGAGAGGGAAGTCCGTATCAGGGTGCAGGCATTCGGGCTGAACTTTGCAGACGTGATGGCGCGTAAAGGATTGTATCGTGATTGTCCGCCGCTTCCCTGCGTAATTGGATACGATGCGGTAGGAACTATAGATGCCATAGGCGCAAATGTTACCCAAATTAAAGAGGGAGACCGGGTTACATGTTTCACAAGGTTTAAAGGCTATGCAGAATATATCATTACTAGTGAGCCTGGTGTTGCAAAAATCAGTGCTGACATGCCGCTCCCTTTTGCAGCTTCTCTAACAACGCAATGTTGCACGGCCTGGTATTGCATCAATGAGGCGGCTCGTGTGCATGAGGGAGATCATATATTGGTGCATGCTGCTGCCGGTGGCGTAGGATCTATGATTGTTCAACTTTTGAAATTGAAGAAGGCAGTAGTTTTCGGCACATGTGGTTCGGAGGAGAAAGTTCAATTTCTACGAGAACTGGGTGTGCAGCATTCGATCAATTATAACGAACAAGATTACGCTTCAGAAATAAGAAAAATAACAGGCGACAGAAAGCTCGATCTCATCATTGATTCACTCGGTGGCAAATACGTGCGCGAAGGTATAAATCTTTTAGGCGCAGGCGGAAGGATGGTTTGCATCGGAGGATCGCAGCTCACCTCAGCAAAGAACTTCTTTGACCGCTGGAAGAAAATCTTTCAGTTCGGGTTGTATCATCCGGGGCAACTGATGATGGCCTGCAAATCTCTGATTGGTGTGAATATGCTTAAGCTTGCTGATAACAAGCCTCAACTATTTTTAGATATGCTGCACCAGATAATCTCACTTGCTGAATCAGGAGCCCTTCAACAAAATGGCGGAAGGGTATATGACATTTCTGAATTCGCAATGGCTCATTCGGCACTGGAGAACAGGCAGACGATGGGGAAGATAGTTGTGAGGTGGTGAATATTTT
>JACCZZ010000400.1 GCA_013695715.1 Chitinophagales bacterium
CATTCATATTAGGCATGTTTATATCCATCAATACCACATCCGGATTCTTAGATTTGACAACAGTCATTAATTCTTCGCCATTTGTAGCTTCACCTACTAACAATACTTTATCAGAATCTCTTACGAGTGCTTTTATACCCTCAATAAATATCTGGTGATCATCAGCGATCACAATTTTGATTTTATTCTTCATAATAAAAAATATAAATAGTTAAGAATAATGTATGATATAGATATCATCACAAAGATGAGAAGAATTGAACAAATAAAATATTTTATCTGCTCGGTTATTAACTCAATCAGTTGCCGCGATTAGTTGGTAAAGTGTTAATAGTTCCAAAAATACTTACCTACCTAATAGAGGAGCACAATTCAATTGTTACCCGTATTTTCTAAATTTACCTTTAATAAATAGAGAGCTGCCGTGGAGACTAAACTTACATCTGATGCAAAACCAGAAATAGTAGAAACTAAGTTAGCACCGGTTACAGTGATATCTGAATCTCCTGCTACTTCTATAAAGGAACATGAGAAAAAAGAAATTCTGCAGCAATACAGGCGACTTCTCCATGCTTTGAAGCCGCAATTACAGAAGGGTGATCGAAAAATGATCCGGCTGGCATTTGAAATTGCTTATGATGCGCATAAAGATATTAGAAGGAAATCAGGCGAACCATATATTCTGCATTCCCTTGCCGTTGCGCAGATCGTAGCCAGTGAGATCGGTCTTGGTGCTGTTGCGGTGATGTGTGCGCTGCTTCATGATACGGTTGAAGATACAGAAGTCACCTTGGAAGATATTGAAAGAGAGTTTGGAGGAGCTGTTGCAGAGATTATTGATGGCCTCACCAAGATTTCGGTAATATTCGATGTTCACGGCTTCATTCAGGCGGAAAACATCAGGAAGATAATGCTTACCTTATCTAAAGATGTACGGGTCATTCTTATTAAGCTGGCAGACCGGTTGCATAACATGCGTACCATGGATTCAATGCCACGCAACAAGCAGATTAAAATAGCTTCGGAAACCATATATCTCTATGTTCCACTGGCCCATAGGTTAGGGCTCTTTGATTTAAAATCCGAGTTGGAAGACCTCTCCATGAAGTACAGCGAACCGAAAATTTATAAACAAATCGCTGATAAAATTATTGAATCAAAAAAAGAACGCAACCGTCTCATTGCAGAATTCATTAAACCTATTAAAGAGGGATTAACTACGCAGAATTTTCAATTTCAAATGTATGGTCGTCTTAAAACCGTTTATTCTATCTGGAGAAAAATGAGGGAACAGGGAATCCCTTTTGAAGAAGTATATGACAAATTTGCAATCAGAATCATTATAAAAACAGATTCTGAAGATGAAAAAGCCTGTTGTTGGAGGGTTTATTCAATTATTACGGATTGTTATCGCCCGAACCCTGACAGACTTCGGGATTGGATATCAAATGCGAAGGCGAATGGTTATGAGGCCCTACACACTACAGTAATGGGGCCTGAGGGAAACTGGGTGGAGGTGCAGATACGTACCGACCGAATGAATGAGATCGCAGAAAAAGGATATGCAGCACATTTTAAATATAAAGAGAAACAAACATCGGATAGTTCTATTGATGATTGGATTAAGAAAATAAGAGAACTTCTGGAAAATCCTGAGACAAATACTTTAGACTTCATTGATGATTTCAAGCTGAACCTCTTTGCAGAAGAAATCTATGTTTTTACTCCAAAGGGTGAGTTAAAAATTCTGCCTTTAAAATCATCGGTGCTTGACATGGCTTTTGAAATCCATTCTGACATAGGACAGAGATGTATTGGCGCCAAGGTAAACCATAAAATTGTGCCGCTTAGCTTCCAGCTTGGCAATGGTGATCAGGTAGAGATTCTTACCTCAAAAAAACAAAAACCCGCTGAAGAGTGGCTCAAATATGTAGTGACAGCAAAAGCTAAATCGGGAATAAAGAATGTGCTGAAATCTGAACGCAGGCGTATTGTTGAAATTGGGAAAAAAGCGCTTGAGAATATTTTCAGGCAGCGAAAAGTCTCATTCAACTCCCATAACCTGAATAAAGTGCTTGATTTTTTCAAAATTCCCACAGTAAATAATTTATATTATAGCATAGGTGTTGGCAACTTTAAGATTACTGATATGGATAATTTTGTGAGGGTAGGTGACAATATCGAGCTTAAAGATCAATCCAAAACTGCTGATGAGAACTTAGAGCTTGCAATCAAAAATAAACTCGTGTCAAATGCCAGCCTCTTTGCCTTTGGTGATGGAGCAGAAACTGTAGATTATAACCTGGCAGGCTGTTGCAAGCCCATCCCGGGGGATGATGTGTTTGGCTATGTAAACAAGAATAAAGAAATTGAAATTCATAGAACCAATTGTCCCAAAGCGATAAATGCTATTTCAAAATACGGTTTCGATATTGTTCGCACTAAATGGACAAAACAGCATCAAATTGCCTTTTTAACAGGATTAAAAATTACAGGCATTGACGATGTAGGCGTGATGTACAAAATTACAAGCGTAATCTCCGGAGACCTGAAAGTTAATATGCAATCTATCACCATAGATACAAAAGACGGAATTTTCGAAGGCATTATTAAGGTATTTGTCAAAGACACCTTTCATCTCACTGAATTGATGGATAAGCTGCGGCAGCTTGATGGTTTATTATCGGTAGCACGTTATGAAGATCAAACTATAGCGCCTTAAGTGAATTCTATATTCAGGAATATATAAAACACCTCAGGTTTCCTTCAAAGAAAGTATCACTAAAAATGATTGTTAAATTGTGCCAAAAAAAAAAATTTAGATTTACGTTTTCGCTTTCGGCCCATTATGTTTTATTCTGAATTCGACCCTAATTTTAAAAGAAAATTTATAATGGATTTTCAGGATAGATTCTCCAGCGGGAGAAGGAATGGAAGTCGGGGCATCACAAAACCATAAAATGGCTGACAAAAGAGATTTAGATTTCACCTATACAACAATCGATAAAATATTCAGATTAAGCGTCGGTGAAACCGGAGATTTCAGTGGGGCAAAATACGATGGCGACTTTTCCATGTCCCTCGAAGAGGCGCAAAAGGCAAAACATAAATTTATAGCAGATAGCCTGTTCATCGGGGAAGGTACAAGGGTGCTTGATATGGCATGCGGTTGGGGTCCTTTTAGTAAATATATTACTAAGGAACGGGGTGCTGAATGTATTGGTTTAACGCTTTCTGAAGGTCAGGCCAATGCTTGTCGTGCGAATGGCCTTAATGTATTGGTAAAGGATTGCCGCACGGTTAAACCTGAAGATTTTGGCACATTTGACGCGGTCACATGCATTGGTGGCCTTGAGCATTTTTGCTCTATAGAAGAATGGCAGCAGGGCAAGCAAGAGGAAATATATCGCAATTTTTTCGAAACAATTTATAGCCTGCTGCATGAGCACGGACGATTCTATATGCAAACAATGACGTTTAGCAAGAATATGCTTCCTTGCAATGAGATTGATATTAATGCAGAGAAAGGGTCAGCGGCTCATGTACTTGCCTTGATGATGAAGGAATTTCCGGGTTCATGGCTTCCTTATGGCCCTGAGATGGTTATAAGAAACGCGGAACCCTGCTTTAAGCTGATCTCCAAAAGCAGCGGACGCCTGGATTATATTGAGACCATCGGCCAATGGAGAAAAAAATTTAGACAATTCAACCTTCAAAAATATTTATTGTACATGGCTTTAATTCCAAAATATCTCATGAGTAAAGAATTTCGCCACCAGGTAGCAATATTTAATATTAGCCCCAACAGGGTTTGCTTTGAACGGGAAATTATGGACCATTATCGAATGGTTTTTGAAAAAGTATGATCTTACACATAAAAAAGGGATGAAGAAGACAGACTCTTCTTCATCCCTAGGTAAAAAAATTACTGATTACTTTTTATCCATTGGAATCATGTTTCCTCTCTCATCAAAGCGCAGCAACTGATTGCCTTGAATTACATAATAATTTTTGGCACCATTTGCATCCTGACCCATAAACACATTTTGTGAACCTTGGTTAGGATATTTTGAGGTTAAATACTGGCTCAAATTTGTCGGTACATCTGATTCTTTAACCTGACGGTCGGTACTGATCAACTTCCCGCTCTTGTCGTAGGTGATACGGGACTCCATTTGATCTTTTTCATCCTTATAGCTGACCGTATAATTGCCTTCAGATGTTTGATACCATTGAGGATTTTGAGCAAGCTCATATTGGCTTAGAAATAACCTGGAAACACCATTTGGTACCTGATCATTAGAAACTCCGGTAGGTTGAGTCCATTGGTTTTGCATTTGACCGTGTTCATCAGGAGTAGCAACTTGCTCGGTCTTTCCTTTCTCCTGGTCATTCTTTGCAGGGTTTTGGTTCTGATTATTATTGGTATTCTTATTATCTACCTGTGCAAATGCTGATTGCATTGCTAAGGCAATGCCAGCTGCTAAAATGATTTTTTTCATTGATGTATCTTTTGGTGAAAAAAGGCTGCTGCTAAAACTATTCCAGATATGTTTTTTTCGCCGATAATGATGGTAAAAGATAAGGGTAGATATATCAGCTTAAGCAATCAGGTGTTGCCTGATGCAGCGATTTCTTGTACGTTTGTAATTCTTATTTATTACAAGATGGAACTGGAGGAATTATTAGATCAGGTGCGTCAACTGTTTTCAGAGTATCTTGAACAGCATCAGCAACGCAAAACGACGGCGCGATTTGCTATTCTTGAAGAAATATATTTGAGAAGTGATCATTTCGACGCTGAAGCCTTATATGCTCAAATGAAAACTAAAAACTACAATATTAGCCGCGCCACCGTTTACAATACACTTGGCTTACTTCAGGAGTGCCAACTTGTATCTAAGCACCAATTTGGTAAAAACCAAGCACGTTTTGAAAAGTCATATGGCTTTAGCCAGCACGATCACCTTATATGTCTTGATTGCAGTAAAGTTGTTGAATTTTGCGATTCCCGTATTCATCAAATAACAACGCGTATGGGTGATGTTTTGCATTTTAACATTCCTCGCCATTCGTTAATATTGTATGGTCATTGTCATGGATGTGAGATAAAGGAGGAAAGGGAAAAAACGGGAACAGCTACTTTGCAAAGAAAGATGAAAAGACAAACTCGTCATGGGGTTTTAAAAAACAGGATACCCAATGCAGTATAGCGTGCAAAAGGTAGATAAAGCCATTGTTATCATGCTTGAGGGAAAATTATTGAATGAGCAGCAAACGGCAGGAATTCGGGATCGTATTATAACTGAACTTCTTGAAAATCAGAAAAACTTCATATTCGACCTCAAGGGAATTGAATTTGTCAACAGTGCGTGCCTGAATTTTCTTGTTTCGGCAAAAAATAAGATTTCTGAGCAATCAGGAGAAGTAGTGCTTTGTAATGTTTCTGAGCAACTGAAAAAGCTATTGTCTATGACAAGGCTTGAGTCGTTTTTCAATGTAGCCAACAGAACTGCTGATGCCATTCTGATATTGAATCAACAGCTAAAAGGCTGAAGTCATATCTCTTTATCAAACCACCTACGGTGAACTTATTTTAACCGAATAAGATAAATATTCATAAATTTCAAGATGATGCTTCTTTAATACTAACTAATATGGCTGTTGATGTGTTGCTCGGATTGCAATGGGGAGATGAAGGGAAAGGAAAGATCGTAGATTATCTGGCTCCTAACTATGATGTTGTAGCTCGATTTCAGGGGGGGCCTAATGCAGGGCATACTCTTAACATTCAAGGCAAACGGGTAGTGCTGCGAACTATTCCTTCCGGTGTTTTTCACGACCGGCCATGTAACCTAATTGGTAATGGTGTAGTAATAGATCCTGTGGAGTTTATGAAGGAGGCTAATGAATTGGAATCATTAGGCATTGATTTAAAAAAGAAACTAAAGCTTTCTGAAAAAGCCCACCTTATTGTTCCCACGCACCGTTCACTGGATGCTGCATCAGAAGCAGCTAAGGGAGAAGGTAAAATTGGATCAACATTAAAAGGTATTGGCCCCGCTTATATGGATAAAACCGGTCGCAATGGATTGCGAGTAGGTGATTTGCTCTCCCCAGATCTCAAATCCACATTTGAGCGGCTAAAAAAAAAGCATTTAGAGTTGCTGTCTCTGTTTAATTTTCAAGACAACTCCGCCGGACTGGAAGAAAAATGGTATGAAGGGGTAGATTATCTGAGGTCGCTGAATATTGTTGCAGGTGAATATTATATCAATGATCAGTTAAGTAAAGGGAAATCAATACTCGCAGAAGGGGCACAGGGGTCTATGCTTGATATTGATTTTGGTACATACCCTTTCGTTACTTCTTCCAATACTATTTCTGCGGCTGCCTGCACAGGTCTGGGTATTCCACCCACAGCTATCAGGGAGGTTATAGGGATAATTAAGGCCTATTGTACACGGGTGGGAAGCGGGCCCTTTCCAACAGAACTGATAGATGATACCGGTGATCAGCTCCGGAAGGCTGGTCATGAATTTGGTGCAGTAACAGGAAGGCCGCGGCGTTGTGGCTGGTTAGACCTTCCCGCAGTTAATTATACGATCATGTTGAATGGGGTCACTCAACTTATAATCACTAAAGCCGATGTGTTAAATGTTTTTGATGAAGTTAAAATAAGCGCCAGTTATACAATAGCAGAAAATAAAGTAAAGACGATCCCCTTCAATATGAACACCTCCGACATCACTCCTGCTTATGATACCTTTCCTGGATGGAATACCAATAATCTTATGCAAACTGGTGGGAACCTCCCTTCCGCCCTTGAGAAATTTGTAAAATTTATTGAGAATGAAACTAAAGTACAAGTTTCGTTAATCAGCATAGGGCCTGACAGAGATCAACTTATTCAATTGTAGCAGCTTTTATCCAATATGAAGTTAGATTTTGAAGGCAGATCATTTTTATTCAAATTCATCACGAAGCACATCATTTTGCATTATGTGGAAAACATGTATTTTATGACCAGAATAAATTTGAATATTACAAAACTTAATTTAAAATTTACGAGCTAAACACTTCTTTATGAAAACAGATAAAAATAGATCCTCATCCTCGGGTAAATCTTCACAGAAGTCTGAGAGCAAATCCCCAGCTAAGAAAACGGCTTCAAAGAAGGCAGCTCCGAAGAAATCTGCGGGGAAAAAATCTTCTGCGAAGAAAGCAGCTCCAAAGAAAGCAGCTCCAAAGAAAGCAGCTCCGAAGAAAGCAGCTCCGAAGAAAGCAGCTCCAAAGAAGGCGGCTTCAAAGAAATCTGCTCCAAAGAAGTCCGCCTCAAGATCGGTCATGGAAACTTCGGCGAAAACGGCTCCAAAAAATATAAGGAAATCTGCTTCAGGAAGAGAAGGAGTAAAAAAACCACCTACAGGTTTATCTGTTAAAAAAGTCTCCTCAGATAAAGATAAAGGTATGGTTCAACCATTGCCACCACGCCGGTCTGAACCTCCAACACCTCGTATAAGGCCTACCATACCTTTAGCAACTAATAATAAGCATGGTGAAAGGATGAATGATGACTTAAATAAAGAAGAGAGTAATGATGAAGATATTCAACCTGTAGATGAGTCAACTAAAAATAGAATTTCTGAAGAAGATAATTCTAATGACGAGGGAAATAAAGGCGTTGAAAACAAGGATACTGAAGAGGTAACAAACATCGAAACTCTGCCTGACGAAGAGGAAGAGGAAATTTAGTCAAAGAGCCAGAACAGAAATTACTTATATGCGGAAATCCGCAGTTTACCCTGTGGCGGATTTCTATGGCTTTAAGAAGAAACTAATTGCCTGGGCTGAAAATTTTTCATCGGCTGTATTTTTCGATCGAAATAATTATTCAGGCTTCAACGGCTCACCCCAGTGTATTCTTGCCACCGGAGAATTAAAACCTTTAGTTATTCCTAAAGGATCAACTTTTACATCTATCCAGGAATATTTTGATAGGGAACCTGACTGGCTGTTTGGATACCTGAGCTACGACGTCAGCAGGGAATTAGAACCCTCCGCATTTAAACATCGCCCAAAAAAAATTGATGGCATCCAATTTCTGCCTGCTCATTTTTATTGTCCGCAGCATATTGTCGAAATAAAAGATGAGCACTTGCTCATCTCTTCCACCTGTAATCCTGATAAGATAATGGAAGAGATAAATAGTACCATTCTGCCAAAGAATCACATTGATTCTCCATTACAAATACAACAGCGTTTTACTAAACAAGAATATTGTGAGGCAGTAATAAAGCTAAAAGAACACATTTTAAATGGCGACCTCTATGAAATCAATTTCTGCCAGGAATTTTTTGCAGAGCACATTAAAGCAGAGACATCGAAACTGTTCATACAACTTAATGAAATCAATCCAGCCCCATTTGCATGTTACTTGAAGCATCACCATCGCTATCTTATTTGCGCAAGCCCAGAGCGGTTCTTAAAAAAAACAGGTAAAAGAGTTTTATCTCAACCCATTAAAGGCACCATTCAACGAGATAAAAATTCAGAAAAGCATGATAAGGAACTTGCTGATCAGCTTAGAAACGATCCTAAAGAACAGTCTGAAAATGTAATGATTGTTGATCTTGTTCGCAATGATCTTGCGCGAAGCTGCGAGCCCGGCTCCGTTATAGTTGATGAACTGTTTGGCATTTACTCATTCCCGAATGTTCACCAGATGATTTCTACGGTTTCAGGCTCATTACGTACAGATTGTAAAGCCACCGATGCATTGAAATATGCTTTTCCTATGGGATCAATGACAGGTGCACCAAAGGTAAAAGCAATGGAGCTGATTGATCAATATGAAAGGACGGATCGGGGTTTATTCTCCGGTTCTGTCGGATTTATTACCCCTGAAGGTGACTTTGATTTTAATGTGGTGATAAGAAGCTTGTTGTATAACTCTGAAACTGGTTATCTGTCTTTCCAAACAGGTAGCGCAATAACATATCATTCAATTCCCGAAAAAGAATATGAAGAATGCCTGCTGAAAGCAGCCCCATTAATGGAAGCACTTAACAAATTAAACATTAGCAGCTTTGATGATTAGCTCTTACTGCAATCTATATATTTTCCCGGGTAGAGAATGAATAACTCTCTTAAATTCGAGATTCAGCAGTGCTGCCGCGAGATGGCTGCCGTATAAATTTGAAAGCTGGCTGAGCATATCCACATGTAAAGAATCCCTTGATCTTAAAACATCCACGATGGTTTTTTCATTTTCGGTCATTTCAATAAATATCTCTTTTTGAACCGGGGCTGCAACTTTCTTTTGCTGCCACCCCAAGAGATAAGCAACGTCATTTCCGCATTCTATTAGATTGGCTTTATTGGCTTTAATGAAATAATTACATCCTTCCGAATATATATCCCCAACTCTTCCGGGTACGGCAAATACATCACGGTTGTAAGAATTTGCTACCTCTGCCGTAATTAATGCACCGCCCTTCACTGCAGATTCAACAACAATGGTAGCATCAGACAAGCCTGCAACAATGCGGTTTCGCCGTGGAAAGTTTTCACGGTCAAAGGAGTCGGAGCTTTTAAATTCTGTAACTAATCCACCAAATTCAAGCATTTTAATTGCTGTGGACCTATGCTGGCCGGGGTAAATTCGGTTTAACCCATGACCCATTACCCCAATGGTAGGAAGATTAAAATTAAGCGCAGCCCTATGCGCACAAATATCTATTCCATATGCCATTCCACTCACAATGGTTGCATTGAATGGCTTCAAATCTTCTATTAGGGTCTGAGTAACCTTTTTACCATAATCTGTTGCGTGTCTTGTTCCTACAATGGCTACCATTTTACCAGCATTAAGGTTCACATTTCCTTTTGTATACAATAACAGGGGGCTATCAATTACACTTTTTAATCTGGCGGGATAATCATCATCTAAATAAAATAATATTCTTATTTGATTTTTCTCTGCGAACTCAACCTCCTTCTCTGCGATTTCAAAATCTTTAAACTCTAGTATGCTCCGTGCTCTAACCTCGTCAATGCCAGGAATTCTTATAAGGTTATTCTTTCTTGATTTGAAGATTTGTTCTGGTCCGCCGCAGTAGCTCACAAGATTTTTTGCAAGCACATCACCAATATTAGGAATGAGAGATAAAGCAATTTTATATACCAAATCTTTGGGATGCATAGCTCAGGATTGTTTGCAGCAGAGATGTTTACGACTGTGTAAAAAAATTTCAGGATGCTTGAAAAAATAAGATTTTAATTATGAAATTATAATTGAAAAATAGAGAAAAATTTATCTAACAATCTTTAATTAAGTTTCACACTTACTTCCAGTAGGTTTTAGCTAATTGCATAGCTTCGCCTCATATTGTGCTTCAATGACCAAAAGGATTTTACCTGGAATTCTTACGATGATACTTCTGCAATTATATTTCGCAGGTGTTGTAGTCAGTCAAAATAAAATATATGATCCCAATGCTCCGCCGAATGACTACAGGAGTAAAAGCAATTATTTTTATTGGAAAAATCATCCACCATATGAAGGGTATTGGCAACAGGATGTATCTTATAATATTCAGGCTATAATTGATGAAAAGACTGATATTATTGATGGGAATGAAACTCTAACCTACTGGAATAATTCTCCTGATACCCTCGGCTTTGTTTACTTCCATCTATATCAACAAGCATTCGTAAAGGGTGGCCATCTCGAAAATTTAAATCTTAACAATAACAATAAGCAAACTTTTGGAAAATATGAGGCGAAAGGATTAGGTGAGAATGTGGAATCTCTTCGCATTGGCAACACTGAACTGAAAACAGAGCTTGATTTCTCAATCTTAAAAGCATACCTGCCAAAGCCATTGCTGCCTGGAGACTCGATCGTGTTTTCAATAAAATTCAAAACATACTTCGACACTGGGTCGCAGCGGCGGCGAATGAAAAAGTTTGATACAAACGGATTCACACATTATGATGGAGTTCACTGGTATCCAAGAATCTGCGTGTACGACAGCAAGTTCGGGTGGGACACCGAACAACATCTCGGGAAAGAATTTTATGGCGACTTTGGAACTTTTGATGTGCATCTTACTTTCGCTTCTAACTATATTGTAGGAGCAACGGGAACATTACTGAATGAAAGTGAAGTTCTGCCTACTGAACTTCAAGCGAAACTTAATATTATCAATTTTGCCCAAAAGCCATGGGAATCGAAACCTTCTGTTATAATTCCCTATGATTCCACAGATAAAAAAACGTGGCATTTCTATGCGGAAAATGTTCATGATTTTGCCTGGACGGCAGACCCTGCTTACAGGATCGGGATAGCAACTGCAACTGTTTGGGATTCTTACCTTAATCAATACCGGAAGATTTCATGTCAATCATTTGCACAGGAGCAGCATGCTGCAGGATGGCAGGATGCCGCATTGTTCACTGCCCGGTGTATTGAAGTATACTCCCGTGATTTTGGAATGTATTCCTGGCCCAAAATTATTGTTGCAGATGCCCGTGATGGTATGGAGTATCCGATGCTTACACTCGATGGGGGTTTCACTCCCGGCTATTATGATTTACTTGCTCATGAAGTTGGACATATGTGGTTTTTTGGGCAGGTTGGAAATAATGAAACATATCGAGCTGCCCTTGATGAAGGTTTTACTCAATTCATAGAATCTTATGCTTTACGCCACATAATTGGCGACACCATTCCTGAAACTCCTGTGACTGATAAATACCATAATCATTTCAATCAACCTTCATTAGTAATGGATGAAGAAGTATACGTGGGTTATCTTTCAGAAGCAGCAAAAGGAATAGATGAATCTATAAACCAGCATTCAGATGCCTTTTATGGTGCTCTCGGCCATGGTGGTGGCTACAGGCACGTATATTATAAAACTGCAACTATGCTATGGAATCTTCAGTATGTTCTTGGTGATTCACTTTTTCAGAGTGCTATGAAAAATTACTTCAATCAATGGAAATTTTGTCATCCCTATTTTGATGACTTTAGAAGTTCTATTATTCAGTATACACATGTTGATCTTAACTGGTTTTTTGATGAATGGATGGAATCCACAAAGACTATAGACTATGCTGTAAAATCAGTAAAACATGGTGATGGTGATGTTTATAATATCACCTTTAAAAGAAAAGGCCGAATGCAGATGCCACTTGATTTCCGTGTTGTGGCAAAAGATAATCAAGAATATAATTTCTATATACCCAACACATGGTTTAAAAAGCAGACAGACGCCACCATCTTGCCAAAATGGTACGGATGGGATAAGTTGCACAACTTTCATTCTGCAGAGGTAAAAATCCCGTCAGGAATAAAGGATGTCATCATCGATCCTTCGAAGCGATTGGCAGATGTTTATATGCCCGATAATAGAAAAAAATGGAAAGCAACTCTTCATTTTGATTCAGAAATCTCCAGTATTCCTGACTGGAAAAATTATCAATTGCATTGGAGGCCTGATATCTGGTATAATGCAGTTGACGGCATTAAGGCAGGATTACATTTAGAGGGAAATTATTTTCAGATAAAAAATAAATTTTCATTGAGTGCGTGGTATAATACAACCATATTTAAAAATGGCATTCCGGATTATAATTTGGAAGACTCAGCTCTTAACCTTACATCACCAATATCATTTAATTTTTCTTATTCTTCAAATACGCATCGGTTACTAAAAAATTCCAGCGTTGATTTTTTTGCAAGATATCTAGATGGCCTAGTGGCAGGTGGAGCAAAATTTCTTTTACAAGCCAATCAGGCTAATCTTATTTCCATAGGTGTAAAATCGTTATATCGCACAAAAGAAGTAGACCTTCAGTATCTGTTATATCCTGAGCTGTGGAACGCACACTCATGGAACAATACTACGACACTTGGCTTTCAACATACTTATAAATATCTGAAAGGAAATGGAGCTATTGACCTGGTGCTTAGATCCGCTTCACTATTTAGCGATTATGAGTATGCGGATCTTACAATGACTATTGTGAACAAAAACAAATTGCGAAAGCTTGAATTCAATACACGTGTTACCGGAAGAATAGGTTCAGGTAATCCTGCACCTGAGAGCGCTTTATATCTTGCCGGTGGAAGCCCTGAAGAGATGATGGAAAATAAATTCACCCGCAGCAAAGCATTCATACCTGCGGATTGGCTGAGCTATGAGCTTGAAATAAACCACTTCCAATATGGTGGAGGTCTGAATGTAAGGGGTTATGCTGGCTACGTGGTGCCTGAAATTAACAATGAAGACGGTGCTACGTATGAAGTTTACAAAGGGAACTCAGGTGCAGCGTTTAGTGGTGAACTGGAATTTGATAATCTCATTACCATGAAACCTAAAATCTTCCGGGAATGGCTGCATATTGATTCATACTTCTTTGGTGATGCAGGAACGATTGGTTATAGAAATTCAGAAAATAAATTTTTTTTATCAAACATAAAGGTTGATGCCGGTTTGGGATTTGCGCTCACCATCAAACGGTGGGGACCTTTAGAAAAAGTAAAACCACTTACGTTACGTGTTGATTTTCCATTTCTTGTTAATAATCGCACCCCTTCCACTGAGAATTATTTAGATTTTAGGTGGATTATTGGTATCGGTCGGGCATTCTGATCAGCAGATTCATACCGGAACAAATACAATATATTTTTCTACGAAAAACTCCTCTTCAAAAAAATCAGAAATAGGAATCACAATAACCTTTTTGTTTAATGATGCTATTTCATCACTTAGATTACCCCCTTTTAAAAAGATCCATCCTTTTTCCTCTTTTTTCTCCTTTAAAATCAAATGTTCAGTCCAATTACAGATGGTCTTCATGGGTGCTACAGCCCTGCTGACTATAAAAGAAGATTTTCCTTTTAATTCCTCTACCCGCGCTTTTACTGCAACACAGTTCGAAAGCCCAAGAGCTTCCTTTACCTCTTGAACCACTCTGATCTTTTTTCCAATAGAATCTACGAGTTGAAACCTCACCTCCGGAAATAGAATTGCAAGGGGTATACCTGGAAATCCCCCACCAGTTCCAACATCAAGAATACTTATGCCGGATTTAAATGCAATGAACTTTGAGATAGCCAATGAATGAAGCACATGCCTCACGCTCAAATGTTCAATGTCTTTTCTGGAAATGACATTGATGCGTTCGTTCCATGCAGCATAAACCTCTTGAAGTTGCTCAAATTTATTTTGCTGCGACAGAGATAACCCTGAAAAATATTTCAGAATAAGTTGCACGATTAGCTGGAATGAAGCAATTAAGCAAAAGCAAAAATGGAAGGTAAAAACAAGATGTTAAAAAGAATATAAACCATCCTTCATTATATCCGTTCTTTTTTAACTGAGATGATTTGAAACAATAGATTCTTTGCCCTGAAAAGCTGAGCTTTTACAGTTCCTAAAGGCAAGCTTGTTTTTTTCGCAATTTCTTCATAAGATAACTCCTCATAATATCTGAGTTGAATGAGAAGCCTGTACTTAGGGTTTATTTTATCAATTATTTCCTTTATTATTTTATTTCGCTGTTTTCTTATGTACCGCTCTTCGGGGTCTAAGGCTGTGCTCTGCACATCAAAACGGTGCGATTCTCCCTTATCATCTCCCTGCTCAAAAATGGAAAGCGTTTCAATCCTTTTTTTTCGGATAAAATCTATGCAGTTATTCAGGGCAATCTTATAAAGCCAGGTGCTGAAGGCAAAATCTGGTGTATATTTAGCAAGGTTGCTGAATGCTTTGCCAAAAGCTTCTATGGTAAGATCATTCGCATCATCTTCGTTATGGACCATTTTCAGCAGAAGAAAGAAAATTGAATCTTTATACCGGTTCATCAACTTGGCATAAGCCTTCTGATCGCCACCCAGGGCGAACTTTACCAGATCAAGATCTTCCTGCGCACGTGGAGAAAAATTGGAATTTACTTCCATACCGCAGATTTGGTTTGTATAACTCCTGGAAGCAATTTAAGGTAGTAAAATGAAAACATAATATCCATGACCGGAAAATACCAGAACAGGTCACCCTCACCCAATTTTTTCATTAAGGGTAATAATAAACCAGCTTGTATAATAAAGCGAGTAACAAATAATATCAAAGCCTGTAATTGATAATTGGTAAAAAAGAGTACCAAAATAATAAAAGAATAGAATAATAGGTGCGAAACAGAAAATAAAAATAAAAGCGATTGATGCTTTAATTTATAATAGACTGATGTACTTACATGCCGCTGTTTTTGCGCCCAGTATTCATCCCAGTTTTTCTTTGGTTCAGAATAGATGAATGAATCCTTATCTATTTGTACACTCACATTCTTAGCCGTTGCAGCCTCATTTATCAGCAGATCGTCATCACCTGAAAGCAGGTGAGGGTACTTTTGAAAGGCATTATGATGGAAGAATAGTGACTTGCGATAACCCATATTTCTTCCTGTTCCCATATACGTCAGCCCAGAAAGAGCATAGGAAAAATACTGTAAAGCGGTCATAAATGTTTCATAACGAATGAATTTGTTCAGGAAACTTTTATACTTTTTGTAGGGTGCATATCCCAGCACTATTTCCTTTTTATCCGTTAGCATTCCGGCCATGTGGTGAATCCACATTTTGGAAGATGGCATGCAGTCGGCATCTGTGACCAATATACATTCATGAGTTGCTGCCCTTATGCCGATGGTAAGAGGGTATTTTTTTCCTTTCATTGATTTAGAATGCTGAACAAGTCGTCTGATTATAAGGTGGGGATATTTCTTTGCCATACTCATTAATAACAGCTGAGTGTCATCGTTGGAATTGTCATTCACAACGACAACTTCAAAGTGCGGATAATTCTGTTCAAGAATGGCTGTAAGATTCTTTTCCAGTAAGGAGGCTTCATTTCTTGCACAAATGACTACAGAAACAGGCTGGATGTCGTGAACTGCTGCTGAACTATTATGAGCTGACAGTCTTGCAAAAAAAAATAAATAGTAAAATATTTGAATGAAGACTACAATTACTAGGATTATAAGTAGTCCCTCCAATTCCTTTATTTTTGGCCGCCAAAAGTAGTAAATCATAATCCACTTTTGAATCAGCTATCTGATGCAATTTCAATTAGAGGCTAAAGATGTATATAGCGCCGCTCGGGCCGGAACTATCACTACAGCACATGGCACTATACAAACTCCCACCTTTATGCCAATTGGCACCACCGGTGCCGTAAAAGCTGTACACTTTTCTGAACTTGAACAAACAATAGGCGCACAAATTATTCTTGGAAATACTTATCACCTTTATTTAAGACCTGGAGCTGACATAATACATGCTGCCGGTGGATTACATGCTTTTAACGGATGGCACCATCCCATCTTAACAGACAGCGGTGGTTACCAGGTTTATTCATTATCTGACAGAAGAAAGATTACAGAAGAGGGAGCAAAATTTCATTCTCACATAGATGGTTCGAAACATCTTTTTTCTCCTGAAAAGGTGATCGATATTCAGCGGATTATTGGTGGTGATATTATAATGGCCTTTGATGAATGTATTGCATGGCCCAGTGATTATGATGAAGCAAAAAAATCGATGCAACTAACCCATAGATGGCTTCAGCGATGTATTGATCAGATGTCAAAAAGTGAAGCACTATATGGATTTGAACAATCTTTATTTCCTATCGTGCAGGGAAGCACATTCCCGGATTTACGCAAGGAATCAGCAGAAGTAATCTCAGAAAAAAATTGTGAGGGAAATGCAATAGGAGGTCTTTCTGTAGGTGAACCTGCTGATAAGATGTATGAGATGACAGCCATTGTCTGCAATATATTGCCAGAAGAAAAACCACGCTACCTGATGGGTGTTGGGATGCCTGATAATATCCTCGAATGCATAAGCCTAGGTGTTGACATGTTTGATTGTGTAATCCCTACACGAAACGGAAGAAATGGAATGCTATTTACAAAAGAGGGGATAATCAATATAAAGAACAAAAAATGGGAAAAGGATTTTTCAGCACTTGATGATCTTAACAACTTTGTTAGCCAGGGTTATTCAAAAGCATTTCTGCGGCACATGCTGTTACAAAATGAAATTCTGGGCTGTCAGATAGCAAGTGTTCATAATCTTTGTTTCTACCTCTGGCTTGTAGCAGAGTCAAGAAAAAGAATTATTGAAGGAAATTTTTCCGACTGGAAGCAGCAGATCTTAAAAAAAATAATGACGCGACTTTGACCAATTAAATGCTGAATCAGACATTAAAAAAATTAAGATTTTGAAGATCCTCGACCTTTATATTATTAAAAAATTTCTTGGAACATTCTTTTTAACCCTGGCACTCTTTATACTTATTGCCATTGTTTTTGATATTACTGAAAAGCTCGAAGATTTTATGGATGAGAGCATTCCCCTCTCGGAAATTGTATTTGACTATTACCTGAATTTTATACCTTATTTCGCTGTGCTGTTCACTCCTTTATTCCTTTTTGTAGCTGTAATCTTTTTTACCTCCCGCATGGCTTATCGTTCAGAGATCGTTGCAATCCTTAATTCTGGCATCACCTTTAAAAGAATGCTTTTACCCTATTTTCTTTCAGCAGCATTTATAACGGGATTAAATATTTATGCAAACCACTGGCTAATACCCAATGCCAACAAAACGCGTATAGCTTTTGAAGATGCTTATATCGGGTATAAACCACATAAAAGTGGTCATAATATCCATATGCAAATGGCCCGGGATGAATTTATATATGTCGAGAATTTCAATTTTGAAGACAGCACAGGATATAAATTTTCCTATGAAAAGTTTGATGATGGAAATCTCTTCTATAAGCTTCGTGCTGACAAGATCCAATGGGAGAACAAAAACAACATGTGGGCTCTTAAGAATTATGTGGTGCGTACCAACAACGACATGACTGAAACGCTGAGATTTGGCAAAGACACTGTTGTAAAATATAATTTCCTTCCAAAAGATTTTGTTCAGAAGCTTAATGAAATTGCAACAATGAATTC
>JACCZZ010000387.1 GCA_013695715.1 Chitinophagales bacterium
GTCCAAAATACTTTCCGGCTCTATTGGATAAACAAAATCCTTATCATATCTTTGCCCTCCCTTTTTAAAAGCTCATTGAAATAAATGGCCCAGAGAATTAGAATTAAGCTGCTTTCGTATGATCATATGCTGGTCGATAAGAGTTGTGAGAAGATCGTGAAGACTGTGCGCAGCACTGGTGCCGTAGTAGCGGGCCCAATTCCTCTTCCTACTGAGACAAAGATCTTTACTGTACTGCGTTCGCCACACGTGAATAAAAAGGCTCGGGAACAGTTTAAGCTTTGTACTTATAAACGCTTGCTCGATATCTACACTTCATCATCTAAAACGGTGGATGCATTGAGTAAGTTAGAATTGCCAAGTGGTGTTGAGATTAATATTAAGGGCTAAAAAGCATTATTGAAATGAAAGGCATTATCGGTAAAAAAGTGGGTATGACCAGCTTCTTCGGTGAAGATGGAAAAAATATTAGCTGTACACTCATTGAAGCAGGACCCTGTGTAGTTACCCAAATCAAAACCAGTGAAACAGACGGGTACAATGCTGTTCAGTTGGGATATGGTTCGAAAAAAGAAAAGAATACTGCTAAGCCTTTGATAAAACATTTTGCAAAAGCCGGCAGTACTCCAAAAAGAAAAGTTACTGAATTCCGTGACTTTGAGATCGAGAAGAATTTAGGAGATACAATTACTGTAGAAATTTTTGCTGAAGGAGATAAAGTAAGTATTGTAGGAACCTCGAAAGGAAAAGGATTTCAAGGGGTTGTAAAACGTCATGGATTCCATGGAGTAGGTTCAAATTCTCATGGTCAGCACGATCGTAACCGCGCTCCCGGATCATTGGGTGGGTCTTCTTATCCTGCACGTGTATTCAAGGGTTTGAGAATGGCTGGCCGAGATGGGGGTAAAAACATTAAGGTGCGAAATGTTTCTGTATTGAAAATCTTTGCCGATAAGAATTTGCTGGTTGTAAATGGATGTGTGCCAGGTCCCAAAGGATCATATGTAATCATTCAAAACTAATTCAAAAGGGTGTCCTTCAATTTAGGAATAATAGAGTGATATGACAGTAGAGGTTATAAAGTTAGATGGCAATAAAGCAGGAAGAAGCATTGATCTTCCTGATTTCGTCTTTGGTATAGAGCCGAACGATCATGCAATCTATCTTACGGTAAAGCAATATTTAGCAAATCAAAGACAGGGCACGCATAAATCGAAAGAAAAGTGGGAAGTTTCGGGCTCTACAAGAAAATTGCATAAGCAAAAGGGTACCGGTGGAGCAAGAAAAGGAAGCATTAAGAGTCCTTTATTTCCGGGCGGAGGAAGAATATTCGGGCCTAAACCCCGCGACTATAGCTTCAAGCTTAATCAGAAAGTTAAGGATCTTGCTAAAAGGTCTGCGCTCACATATAAAGCAAAAGACAATGGTATAGCAGTGATAGAAGATTTTTCATTGGCAAATCATAAAACTAAGGAGTTTGTAAACATTCTGAGGAATCTCGGACTTACAACCAAAAAAATCATTATTGTTGTGAATGAGGCTGATGATCATTTAAAGATTGCAAGCAGGAATCTTCAGAAGAGCCGCATATCTAAGGTGAGTGATTTGAATACGTACGAGATAATGAATGCAAACATGCTTCTCTTTGTAGAAAGCAGCTTAAAGCATTTTGAAACAGGTAAACCTGAAACAGAAAGTGGCGGTGTTCAATTAGATTCTACTTCAATAACTAATAAAGACATAAACCCAGAGTCTTAAATACGGACCATGGCAGAAATATTAATAAGGCCCTTAATTTCAGAAAAGCTAAATATGCTTGGCCAAAAGCTAAATAAAGTGGGTTTTGTTGTAGCAAGAGATGCAAACAAAATCCAGATAAAAAACGCCATAGAAAGAATGTACGGTGTAAGTGTAAAGTCTGTTTCTACGGCTGTTTTACCAGGGAAGGTGAAGCAACGATTTACTAAGGCAGGAGCTTCAAAAGGAATGAAAAGTCCGATAAAAAAGGCATATGTCACTTTAGCAAAAGGTGAAGCAATTGACTTTTATGCCGGAATTTAGATAAACGTTGTGCGCGGCTGATGCCACAACGACAAAAGAGATTTATAATTAACGTTAAAGATTAGCGGAAAAGTAATCAAAGATGGCGGTAAGAAAATTTAATCCCGTTACACCGGGAACAAGGTTTAGAATCATAAATGCTTTCACGGAGATAACTACCTCAACTCCTGAAAAAAGCCTGCTGGAGCCATCCAGAAAAACAGGTGGCAGAAATAGCGACGGTCATCGTGCCATGCGCTACATTGGCGGTGGGCATAAGCAAATGTACCGCATCATTGATTTCAAAAGAAATAAGCATGGTGTTCCTGGTCAAGTTACAACAATAGAATACGATCCTAACAGGTCTGCCTTTATAGCCTTAATATCTTATAAGGATGGCGAGAAAAGATACATACTGGCACCAGCAGGATTAAAGGTTGGGCAAACAATTATGTCAGGTCCCGAAGCACCTCCGGAAATTGGCAATGCTCTATATCTGAAAGACATACCACTTGGTACCATCATTCACAATGTGGAATTGCATCCGGGAAAAGGCGGAGCAATGGTGCGCAGCGCTGGAGCAAATGCTCAACTAAGTGCTAAAGAAGGAAAATACGCAATTATAAAGCTTCCATCCGGTGAAAACCGCATGGTGCTTGCCAACTGCATGGCTACGGTTGGCTCAGCATCCAATTCTGATCACAATACTGAAAGGGCGGGCAAAGCTGGCCGTAATCGGTGGAAGGGCATTCGCCCGCGAAATCGTGGAGTAGCAATGAACCCGGTAGATCATCCAATGGGTGGTGGGGAAGGCAAGGCATCGGGAGGACATCCACGTTCACGAAACGGTAAATATGCAAAGGGCATGAAAACACGTCATCCTAAGAATGTATCTAATAAGTTTATCATCAGCAGAAAAAAGAAATAATTTCCCGATAAGATTTTAAACCATAGATCATAAATTTATAGACCATTATTAAAAAGCATAACGATTGATAGAATGAGCAGAAGTATAAAAAAAGGACCTTACGTAGATCACAACCTGCAGGAAAAATTAGACAAGATGACAGCAGGAGGAAGAAAAACCGTTATAAAAACGTGGTCGCGTCGTTCTACCATCACTCCTGATTTTGTTGGGAATACATTTGCCGTACATAATGGCAATAAGTTCATCCCGATATATGTAAGTGAGAATATGGTAGGTCATAAACTTGGTGAATTTGCTCCTACAAGGAATTTCAAGGGTCACTCTTCAAAGAAAATGGATTAATTATGTCAGAAGCCAGAGCCATGTTAAGAAATTGTCAGTCTTCACCCCGTAAAATGCGGTATGTGGCAGATATGGTGCGGGGAATGGATGCAGAGAAGGCGCTTTACGCATTGCAGCTTAGTTCAAAGCATGGAGCAAAACCAATGGGTAAGCTGCTGAGATCTGCAATGGATAATTGGGAAAAGAAAAATGAGGGAATGCGGATTGAAGACGCCCGGCTTTTTGTTAAAACAGTTTTTGTAGATGGAGGCCGCATGTTGAAGCGCTGGCTTCCGGCTCCTCACGGAAGGGCATATAAAAAACGAAAGCGTTCCAATCATATTACACTCATTGTTGACACTAAAATAGGCATGGAGGAGAAAACTGCTGTGAAACCAGTTGAAGGGGCTGCAGAAAATACAGCGGTTGCACCGCTGGTTAAGAAATCGAGTCGGAGCAGAAGAAAAGAAGAAAGTAAAGCAGTAACAGCTTAATTATAAATAATTGCATGGGACAAAAAGCAAATCCGATTGGTAACCGCCTCGGAATAATTAAAGGATGGGAATCTAATTGGTTTGGTGGACGTGAGTTTGCTGATAAATTGATTGGGGATGAAAAAATACGTACCTATTTAAGAGCACGGATTTCAAAGGGCGGTATTGCTCAGATCGTTATTGAGCGTACCTTAAATCGCATCACCATCACAATTCACACTTCTCGTCCCGGCATCATCATTGGGAAAGGGGGTGGAGAGGTGGATCGAGTTAAAGAAGAGCTGAAAAAAATTACTGATAAGGAGGTTCAAATTAATATAGTTGAAATTCGCAGACCTGAGATTGAAGCTGCAATCGTAGCCGATACTATCGCGCGGCAAATTGAAGCAAGAATAAATTACCGGCGTGCAATAAAAATGTCTATCGCTTCGGCTTTAAGAATGGGAGCTGAGGGTATAAAAGTTAGAATCAGTGGTAGGCTTGGAGGAGCGGAAATTGCCCGTTCAGAGGAGATCAAGCAAGGACGTGTTCCGCTTCATACTTTTCGTGCAGATATAGATTATTATTTGGGCGAAGCTCAAACTGTTTATGGGAAGATAGGAATAAAAGTGTGGATTTGTAAAGGAGAAGTTTATGGCAAGCGTGACTTATCTCCCAATGTAGGGCAAAAAACAAATGAGATGCAACGCCCAAAGGGAAGTGGCCCCGGTGGTCCAAGAAGGAGTGGCGGGGGTGGTGACAGAGACAGAGGAAAAGAGAGAGAACGCTCTGATAGAAAATAATATAGAAGACTGAATTCACAACAAATTCGTCATTGCGGGCTTGACCCGCAATCTCAAGAATAAGATTGAAAAAGTAATTTAAAATGTTACAGCCCAAAAAAACCAAATACCGCAAAACCCAACGAGGGAAAATGAAAGGCAACGATCATCGTGGCGCTGTACTTTCGTTTGGTTCATTCGGATTAAAAACACTCGATGAAGCATGGCTTACTGATAAACAGTTAGAAGCAGCACGTGTTGCTTTAACCCGGCATATGAAACGTGAAGGCCAGGTTTGGATCCGGGTATTTCCTGATAAGCCATTAACAAGAAAACCAGCTGAAGTGCGGATGGGAAAGGGAAAAGGAAACCCGGAAGGATGGGTAGCACCTGTTAAACCAGGCAGAATACTTTTTGAAGCCGAAGGAGTTTCATTGCCTATAGCAAAGGCGGCCATGCAGTTAGCGGCTGATAAGCTTCCTGTACATACAAGATTTATTGTGGCCAGAGATTTTAAATCGTCAGTTTAAAAGTTATCCCGCTATTTTTTGGTGGAAAACAACACATGTGATGGCAAAGCAAAAACTGAATATGAAAGAGTTAACGACCGAGGAGATCGTTGACAAACTGAAAGAAGATTCAGCTCATTACACCAAGCTGAAGTTTAATCATGTGGTTACCACATTAGAGAATCCTATGACCTTGCGCAGATTGAGGCGTGACATTGCACGTATGAAAACAGAGCTAAAGGTGCGCTTAACAGAAAAGCAAATAGTGTAGCATTTAAATACAAGAATCATCTTAGAAATTACAGATGATGAAATAAGACGGAATAAACAATGGAAAGGAATTTAAGAAAATCACGAACAGGAGTAGTTACCAGCAACAAAATGAATAAAACCATTACTGTTGCTATAGAACGGAAAGTTATGCATCCGCTATATGGTAAATACCTTAAAAAGACAAGGAAGCTGATGGCCCATGATGAAAAGCAGGAGGCGTCCATTGGTGATATGGTGCGAATTATGGAAACACGGCCTATAA
>JACCZZ010000410.1 GCA_013695715.1 Chitinophagales bacterium
GATGGGCCATTCCCGTATTCCATTGCAGAAGTTTCACAACTACTTTATCACCAACAACAGCAGTTGACATCTTAGTTGAAGGAATTGAAAAATCTACATCTGTGTTTTTTTGATCAGATACAAAGAACGTTTCTCCTCCCAATTTCTGAATTGTACCAATAAAGGTTTCACGTGCCCGCGAAACTACTTCCAGCACCCGGCCTTCTGGCTTTTTCTTTTTTCTTCTGGTAAGTAACACCCTTACCTGATCTCCATCAAAAGCAGTGTTTAAATTGTCGCGACTTACCCAGATATCCTGATCACGATCTGGAGAGACTACATAAGCATGGCCAGCAGCAGTAACATCTATTACTCCCTCTATAATATCATCTATGTCAGTTATGGGCTGCTCTTCTGTGGGTGCAACGACATGACGGAACTGAGTGCCCCGAGATGTCAAAAAGCCAGATTGAATTAACAATTGTACGCACTCTTGTAATTCTTCCTTTTGAAATCGCTTTGAGAATTTCTTTCTTAGCTGCTTAAAAGAAAAAAATTTCCCTTGTTCCTGTAAGAAATAATTAACAATGGCATGTTCAACCCGGGAATGTTTAGCGACAATTTTCTTTTCTGATGTCATAATCTAAAAAAACAAAAGTATTTTATGGTTGCAGAAAGCACCGATATATTGTCTAACCTTTATGTTCTGTTGAGGCAGGTAAGAGGGTAACAAAACAAATTAATAGAGCTTCCAATAATCAAAAGTAAATTTTTCCTTGCAGCTCACCGTTACTTTATACCATTTACATATCCCTTAGGAATGGCGCTGATCAATTTACAGGTGTAATCGGAGGTGGGTTTATTATAAACTTCATCTGCTTTGCCTATTTCTTCAATCTTCCCTTCATTCATTACCACCATCCTATCACTCATGAATTTTACAACTGAGAGATCATGTGAGATAAAAATATAGCTTAATTGAAATTGTTCACGCAATTGGATTAAAAGATTAAGTACCTGTGCCTGCACTGAAACATCAAGTGCAGAAACCGATTCATCACAAACAATGAACCGCGGATTTAATGCCAGCGCCCGGGCAATACAAATTCGTTGTCTCTGGCCTCCGGAAAATTCATGTGGAAACCGGTTGTATGAAGAGGGAGGCATGTTTACTTTGTTCAAAAGATCGAAGACGCGTTCCCGCCTCAATTTGTCATTGTCATACAAGCCATGAACTTTCATTGGCTCCATGATTGCAAAGCCTACAGTAAGCCTGGGATTTAATGAAGAATATGGATCCTGGAAAATTATTTGGAGATGCTTTCTTACCTCTCTCATCTCACCATCAGGCAAGTCAACCAGGTTTTTTCCCTCGAAGATTACTTCTCCTGAAGTTGGCTTAATTAGCTGGAGAATGCTTCTGCCAAGTGTCGTTTTTCCGCAACCTGATTCGCCGACTAACCCAAGTGTTTCACCTGGAAAAACATCAAATGAAACATCATCCACTGCTTTTACATAGCCCTGTGTTTTTCCAAGAATATTCTTTCCCTTAGAGAAGTATGTCTTTAGGTTTTTTACAGACAGAATAGGTGTCTGCTGCATTAAACCACGATAGCGTTGTTCAATTTCTGCTGCTGAGATGAAGTTACTACTTATCACCTCATTTATATTCCTGGGAAGTTCCGTAAGCTGACCTCCTTCATTTTCTAACATGAAATCATTTATAACAGGCAAACGTCGTAATTTTTTCTGCAGCGGTGGCCTGCAGGCAAGCAACCCTTTTGTATAGGGATGTTGCGGATTTGAAAATATTTCCTCTACAGATGCTTGCTCTACAATCTTCCCTTTATACATTACCGCTACTCTGTCTGCCACTTCTGCAACCACTCCAAGATCATGCGTGATGAAAATCATGCTCATGTTGTTCTCTTGGCGCAGCTGTTTCATCAAATCAAGAATATGCGCCTGCACTGTTACATCTAACGCGGTTGTTGGTTCATCAGCAATTAGAATAGATGGACTGCAGCTCATGGCCATAGCAATCATCACCCGTTGCTTTTGGCCACCCGATAACTGGTGGGGATACGAATTTAATATTCTGGTAGGTTCGGGGAGCCTTACTTTTTCAAATAAGGAGAGTGTTCTTTCCTTTGCTTCTGATTTGCTTTCCTGTAGATGAAGAATAATGGCCTCCATCACCTGATCGCCACATGTAAATACGGGATTCAGCGATGTCATAGGCTCCTGAAAAATCATGGCAATTTCTTTTCCACGATATTTCCTCATTTGCTTTTCCGGCAGACTTAACAGATCCACCGGATGTGGGTTGCCATTGGTATAAAGAATACTGCCTTCAGCAATTTTTCCAGGCGGAGGAATCAGCCTCATTATCGATAAAGATGTAACAGATTTTCCAGATCCTGATTCTCCAACAATACCTAAAGTTTCACCTTGCATCAAATTGAAACCGATGCCATTTACAGCAGTCACCCTCTCTAAATCAGAACTGAATTCCGTTAGAAGGCCGCTGACTTCAAGTATCATATTGTTTGAAAGAAGCATTTTAAAGAAAGTCTATGAAACGAAAACAGAAGAAATGATACTCATTCACATTAGGCTTAACATCAGTCCTCAATAATGATGTAAGTTTCTTTAGAGTTTTAAGTTATGGAATTGCTTCAATTGTAACACTTCAAAAGTATTTATTTAGAAGCACTTACTAGTTGTATGTACTTCAAAGAAAAATAATGATTTATGCTTTATAAACTTTTTACCTTTACGGTATTAATTTGAGCAAATTGCTCATCCTTTAATCACCTTATTCGTCCCTTTATGTCAGAAGTCAGACTGAATCAACAAGATACTCCACCTCCAAAACAAAGCAATCGTACAATATTTTATATTTTATTAATTTTATTATTAGTAGGCATTAACGTTTATCTCTATGTAAAATATAACCAGACAAATAAGAATTCTCAAAATCTTACTGAACAGGTAAGTAACGATAGCATCCGCATTGCAGACTTGGATCTAAAATACCAGGAAACCCTCGTAAATATAGAATCTTATAAAGGACAAAATGCGATGCTGGACAGCATTATAGCTGTGAAAGAAAAAGAGTTAGTTGGCTATAAAGCGGACCTTGATGCGATGAAAAAGAAGATGAGGGTAAGTGAGGCGGATTATAAAAAACAGATGAGCGGATTGCAAGCTCTTGTAACTGATCTTACCGCCCAAATAAAAGATATTTCTGATAAGAACCAGATATTGATCACCCGAAACGATTCGCTGGGACAATCATTAGCCAGTGAGATAAATACGAATGCGCAACTGCAATCAACGAATCAGGTGTTGTCACAAAAGGTATCAGTTGCCTCTTTACTGAAACCTAAATCCCTTCTTATAACCGGAATCAGGGGCAAATCAAGTGGAAAAGAAGTGGAGACTAACAACGCAAAGAAAGCGGAGAAAATAAAAGTTTGTTTTGATATTCCAGCTAATCCAACATCAGAAGCAGGCGAAAAAATATTTATGGTTCGCATTATAAGTCCTGAAGGAACAACACTCGCAGTGCAAAACAGTGGTTCAGGCACTTTCCAGGTCGCTGAAACAGCAGAACAACGTCAGTACACTACGTCAACTGCTGTGCCCTATGATCAGAAAGCAAAAAACGTCTGTACTTATTGGCAACAGTCCTCTCCCTTTGGCAAAGGAAATTATACGACTGAAATATACCAGGAAGGTTATCTGCTTGCTTCAAAAAGTTTTGAATTAAAGTAGATCGTGTAAGTTAAAATAGTGCCCTAACCTGTGCCCTTCCTGTATTTACAATCGGGTTATCGCCTGTTAATCTTCCTTCATAACTGATGGACATCTCAATAAATTGAGAAAGTTTCCGATCGAAAGAAACGTTGAGCAAATAATTTTGGCCGGATTGTAATCCCTCCAGCATAGTGTATTGAACCGGTGTATTAGGAGCCCCGATGTAATCAACATTTGCAAACATTGTGTTGATGTTGATTACGCTTTTAGCTATAACATTATATTTTAAATCCAGAGTTACTTTATTATTCAACGCCCTCTCCCCTACTTCTCCTAAAAGATTTTCACTATTAGAATATTCATAACCTAGCGTAATTCGAAGCACACTTGATGGCTGATAAACGAACTGGGGTTCTCCTAAGTAGCCTTTTATAAAATAGTTATTTCCAGGGTAGAATTCTGCAGCATATACCTTCTCATTCTTTTCTGCTTTTATGATCGTTGAAAATTTTCGGGAGATATTCCATCGAAGACGCAGCCCATAATTTTTATTGGTACGTGCTTCTACTCCATTGGTGAGCAATGTTTTCGATCGGTTACTTTGATAGGAAAAGTCTAGCCCATACTTTGGATTGGTCTTGTTGAAATACAAAAATCCCGACATCAGAGAAGCCTCAGTTATCAGAACATTGTCTGAGATGTTTAGTAAAAAAGGATTGAACTGGGAGGCTAAATTACCTTCAAGAGTTTTTTTATTTATCTGCAATGATACTAATGAAGAAAACCTGGAGATTAAGTCTCTTAACCCTTCTGACGATTTCCACAAGGTCTTAGGATTTATGGTAAAAGATTCGTTAAAAATTGTGGAGTAAGCCTTTATGAACTCATTTGTAGGAATGAGCAGCTTGATGTAATCTGCATCACTTTGGAAAGCAGCAATTTCAAATTCGTTGATCTCCTGCACTCCATTTTCATTGTAATCAATCCATGTATATATACCTGTGCCATCAGGAACAGGTGCATAGGTAAACTCTTTTTTTTGTTCCTGCACCGATCCTATTTCGTACAAGGTGTTTGATGTAATAAAGCCCTTTTTTATCTGCAGATCATAGCCCGC
>JACCZZ010000011.1 GCA_013695715.1 Chitinophagales bacterium
TAAAATTCGGAGGTCAGTTACTCTGCGGCATTTTTTTAGTAGCTACTAATACTATGATTCATGCAACTGGTATTTATACGCTGGATGTTTTGCTTACACTCACCTGGGTTATTGGCATTATGAATTCCATCAATATGCTTGATAATATGGATGGCATTAGTGGAACGGTTTCTCTTTGCATCCTGGCTTCTTGTTTATTAGGGCTGTTGGCAGATACAAGCCTCTTCTCGTTCTATTCGCTGATGCTGCTCGCGGTATCAGGTGCATTGGTGGGGTTTCTTGTTTTCAACTGGCATCCCGCGCGCATTTACATGGGAGATACCGGCAGCCAGTTTCTCGGTGCTTTTCTCTCTGTCATCTCAATACAACTGTTGTGGAACTTTCATGAGCCTGATGGACCCGTATTTCAGATTCGTCAGTTTCTGATACCTTTACTCGCCTTTTCTATTCCATTGATAGATACTACCACCGTATTTTTCCGCAGGATCGCACGCGGCCAATCACCATTTGTTGGAGGACGCGATCATATATCACATCATTTTGCATATGCAGGATTGACCGATACGCAGGTGACTTACGTGCTTGGTGGCATTTCGTTGGTGTCAGGTATTATAGCAGCAATCATGATCTGGGAGGGAACTCAGATTAATTCAATCATCACGTTAGTCGTTTTTGGCTATTTGATTTTTCTTTTTATAGCAGTGCAGTTTTTTTATGAAAAAGGAACAAAAAAAGAAATACGCAGAAGGGCTGAAAATATAGTAGCAGCACCAATAACCTGATTCATTTGCAATACACCTGATCAGAAATATAGGATATTAACCTGTTTACTACTTCTACATTATTCCATTACCTATAGTTGAATACTCTAACCTGAAAATCATATTTACTATGTTTGTTCCCTTTGTGAACATAACTTATGGCAATCAGATACAAACGTATTCTTCTAAAACTTTCAGGTGAATCTCTCATGGGGGCTCAGGATTTCGGCATTGATCCTGACATGTCAAACCTTTATGCACGTGAAATAAAATCGGTAGTGGATGCCGGGGTGCAGATTTCAATCGTTATTGGCGGTGGTAACATCTATCGTGGCATGGATGCAGAGGAGGCTGGCATCGAGCGCGCGCAAGGTGATTATATGGGCATGCTTGCAACAGTTATGAATGGCATGGCACTGCAAAGCATTATGGAGAAATACGGCATTAGAACCCGCCTGATGTCTGCAATAAAAATGGAACAGATCGCAGAACCTTATATCAGGCGGCGCGCAATCCGGCACCTCGAGAAAGGTCGCGTAGTAATTTTTGGAGCAGGAACAGGCAATCCATTCTTCACTACCGACACCGCAGCTTCTTTAAGAGCGATTGAAACCGGATCTGAGGTAATATTAAAAGGAACCCGTGTGGATGGCATTTACACGGCCGATCCGGAGAAAGACCCCAAGGCTACAAAATTTGAAAGCCTGACTTTTGCAGAGGTCTTTGAGAAAAATCTCAACGTTATGGATATGACGGCATTTACTCTTTGCAGGGAAAATAATTTACCGATCATTGTCTTCGATATTAACAAAACCGGAAACCTTTTTCGAATCCTTGAGGGCGAAAAGGTAGGCACCTCGGTTTCTTGAGTATTGACTGTTCTTTATAATCCTTACACAATACACTACTTCTCTTACTTATTATTGGCTCTGATTCTAAATTGCCGCAAGGCATTTATTTGGTTACTATAAGAGAGCGATGGAAAGAAGAGGTCGGCTAAGTTTGTAAAGCAATAAATAATGCGATGTAGTTTGACTAGCAACTTCCCGGGAGAGTTTCAGGTATCTCTTTCAATCTTCCCGTTAAAACTCAGCAACAGATTTCAAAATAAAATCTTACTTTTGTTCCTCTCCTAATTTATCTGAATGCAGTACAACACCCAGCGGCCCAAGCTGATGATCAGCGAATATGGCCGCATTATACAGAATATGGCACGGGAAGCCGCAAAGATTGAAGACCGGCAACAACGAAATGCC
>JACCZZ010000012.1 GCA_013695715.1 Chitinophagales bacterium
TAGGCTCAAACAATATAAGATTACTTCACAACGGCGCGGTATTTACTATATGATCTAGTTCTGCAAAGGTTTGCGAAATTCTTGTAAAGCAAGATGATAAGTAAAAAGTAATTTATTCCCTTCATTACTTTTCTTTTAAAGAAAAATCCATATCATTATAATAACAATTCATGTACAATTAATGGGGCGAGTTGCGTAAAATCAACCAGGTAAGGCCGAGAAAAACGGAAAGTATTGTCATGCATAGGAAAGTAAGTTAGCATCATGGTTGTTTTACAATTTGCTTAACTTTACATCGTCTTATAAAAGATGTTATTACGCCTTCTTGAAATACCGCTCATTGATATACTCCTCATCGTGCTTGCCATTCGATATATATGGCCCGGAATATTCGGCATCAAATCACGAAAACAACGAGCAGCAGGAAACTCGAAAGATAAAATATTTCATCCTGAAAACTCATCTCCGATATCGGCAAAATATTCTAAAGAACAAGGTGAATATATTGATTATGAAGAGATCAAATGATCTTAGCGAGATAACATGATCTATTGCTGAAGTCTTTGTAATTCTGCTTCTATCGTTCCAGTATTATATTTGCAAAAAGTTAATCTCATGTCTTTTGAAGAAAGAATAGATGCAGACCTAAAACAAGCCATGCTCAGTAAAAACGATGCTGCTCTTCGAGGGATTAGAGCAATAAAGTCTGCGATCTTATTGGCTAAAACAGAAAAGGGTGCAACTAAAGAACTCGACGCAGAAGCGGAAATTAAGTTATTACAGAAGCTGTTGAAGCAGCGAAAAGATTCTCTTGAAATTTTTGAAAAAGAAAACCGAACAGATCTCGCAATTAAAGAACGTGAAGAAATTGAGGTAATCAGCAGGTACTTGCCTGAACAGATGGATGTAGCAGAATTGAAATCATTATTAAAGAAAATTATTGAAGAAGTTGGGGCGAAAAACCCGCAGGATATGGGTAAGGTGATGAATGCCGCAACGAAACAACTTTCAGGAAGAGCAGATGGAAAAACAATTTCGCTTACTGTTAAAGAGTTGCTGGCAAATTCATGAAAAATAAAGTTCTACTGATAGACTCTCTGTTTACAAACGAAGTCATACATACTAACAATTAGGTAGCATTTACGCCAAAAAATTAAGAGCTGTTGCTAATAACGTACTTACTAACTCAAAGCTGTGCGAGAGGATGTAATTGCCTGGCGGAGCCGTTTGGCAACCCGCTTGCGGCCTCACGAATACCATTTAAAATTTGCATGCTATGAGTAATCGCGATTTTTTTGGTTACTTTCTTCTAAAGAAAAGTGACAAATATATATTGAAACTTACCATTGGTCCTGAAAAGTCAACTAAGTATTAAACCCCATCTTGCATTGAACATTTACCCTTATATCAAAAATCTTAATTAATGTGGATTGATATTGTTTGGCTGATACTCGCTCTATTTGGTCTATGGAAAGGCTGGACTCAAGGTCTTATTCTCTCTGTTTTTATTACACTTGCATGGATCATCGGGCTGTTAGGCGCATTGAAATTAAGTTCAGTGATGAGTCACACCTTGCAGGATAAATTTGACTTGCACACAACTTATTTGCCTTTGCTTTCATTCTTAGTTGTATTTATTCTCATTGCGCTTCTTATATATATGGTAGGTAAATCCCTGGAAAAAATAGTAGAGATGGCGCACCTTGGTTTCATCAACAAAATCTCGGGAGCAATACTGCGTATAGGAATTTATACCCTATTATTTGGAATTTTCCTTTGGATGATAGATCAGATTGGCATTATAACACCGGAGGTGAAAACGCAATCGAAAACATTTGGGACCATCATAGATTTTACTAATTATGTAACCAGCCACGCGTCAGGTTTTTTGCCTGTCATTAAAAATCTTTTTGAAGACTTTCAGAATTTTTTTAAAAAGGCTCCTTCCACTTAAATAAATAATTATTCGCCTGTAATGATTTGGCGGTGAAAAATAAATCTTGTGCTGCTGCTTTTAGATAATTACGATTCCTTCACCTATATTCTACAGGATTACTTCAGCCAGCTTCAATCCTCCTGTACGGTGATTCGAAATGATGATAAGACCATTGATGAGATTGTTGGTCTGCAACCCTCTGGAATTATCTTTTCTCCCGGCCCTGAAACCCCCTCTAAAGCGGGCATCATGATGCAGTTGATCAGCCATTATTATGATAAAATTCCCTTGCTGGGGATTTGCCTTGGCCATCAGGCGATCGGGGAATTTTTTGGAGCATCTCTGGTGAAAGCTAAAATGCCGATGCACGGCAGAACTTCGCTTATTCATCATGAACATCATCCGCTTTTCCATAATATAAACACACCCTTTCAGGCAATGCGTTATCATTCATTGATCCT
>JACCZZ010000018.1 GCA_013695715.1 Chitinophagales bacterium
TTGCAATAAGAATTTAATTTTCCATGAAGCCACTGGGCGCATTTTGTCTGTGCTGATGTTCCAGGAATTCTGGGTCCGAAGGAAACCTGTTTTGCGATGAATGCATAAGCAGTGTCTTCATTGAAATCAGGAATTACAACGTTGTTTTCTGATGTGGTCTTCAAACTGTCTGTTAAAGCGGCATCTTCAGTAGTTTTATGTCGCTCACAACTATTAAATAACATTATCGAAATAACCGAAGCTAAAAAACATACATAATTTAAAAGAAATTTTTTTTTCATTGCTTAATTAGTTTCTGCATGAAGGGTGTTCAGACGACCATATCGAGATACTTGTATATTCATATATATTATTCAGCTAGTTAATATCTTAGCCACTTTGCCATTTCACTCAGAGTTATCTTTTTGCCATACATCAGAATGCCCGTTCTGTATATTTTGCCTGCAAGCCATACGCAAAGAATGAATCCTGCAATGAGTAGGCTTGCAGATAAGATTATTTGCCACAGAGGAGGAACAAAGGGCAATCGGCCTACCATAATTACTGGTGAACAAAACGGTATCAAGGAAGTGATTATTGCCAGCTTGCTGTTTGGCTGATTTAGAACCGACATCATAATGATGATAGAAAGTATGATCGGAACAGTGGCAATGAATGTAAGAGATTGATCACCCTCCTCACCTGCTGCTGCACCAATAGCCGCAAAAATAGAAGCGTACAAAAGATATCCTCCGAGAAAAAAAAAGATGAATCCAAATGCAATAAGCCCTAAAGGCAGCTTATCAAGATCAACAATAAAGTTCGCCATTTCAGGCATGTTCTGTTCTCCCGTTTGACCGCTGATAGAAGAAATATTCTGCAATTGGCTGACATCACTTGAGTAGAAGCCTTTCAAAAAAGATAAAATTATACCCGAAAGGATGATCCAAATTAGAAACTGCGTAAGCCCGACTAATGCAATGCCTATTATTTTTCCCATCATTAATTGAAAAGGTCTTACAGAAGATACGATCACCTCTGCGATGCGGTTGGTTTTTTCTTCCATCACTCCCCTCATCACCATCAATCCATAGGTGAGCATTACTATATAAATCATAAATCCCATGATGTAACCAAGAGCCATTGAAGTCCCGGCAGTGCTTAATGTGCGATCAGTCTGCACAATTTGCACAGGGGCATTTAGCTTCTCCATTAATTCAGGTGATATATTAGCTTCCTTCATCCGGTTCTGACGCAGCACCTCATTCATTTGATCTGCAATAGCTTCCTGTGTAATCATTCCCAGTTGCTCATTGCTGAAGTATTCAATGTTATCAGGCCGATCAACCGTAAAATCTGGTGGAATCCTTAAGATGCCAGAAAATCCGGAAGCCGAATAATTTTTCTTCAACGAATCATAGGGCACATTTGCGGTATTAATGTGTCTAAAAACTACGTTCTTCTTATTTTGCATTTGGCCAGCGAAAATGCCTGATTCATCATACAAAGCGATCTTTTCCTTCTCCACACCATGCTCCATAAGAAATATTGGCAGCAGGGTAATAACACAGATACTAAGCGGAGCAAGAAGTGTGGTGATGAGGAAAATCCTTTTTCTTACCCGGGTCAAATATTCACGGCGAATTATGAGCAGGATCTTATTCATTGTTTTTCTCTTCTACCTGCTGAATAAATATTTCATTGAGTGAGGGAAGCAGCTCGGTAAAGGAAGAAACCTCAACCTGCTCTTTCACGAGCTCACGCATAAGATCGGTGGATGAAGAGCGATCTTCGATTTTTACCACCAGCTCATGGTCCATCTTCCGTATCACCGGAAAGCGGTCAGAAGGCAGGGTAGGTTCAACACCATTATAATGGATGCTGAATTCATTTTTTTTGAATTGATGCCGGATGTCTTTTACATTTCCATTCAGAATGATTTTGCCCTTATTAATAAGCACTATGCTTTCACAGATCTCCTCTACCTGCTCCATGCGATGTGTTGAAAATATAATGGTTGACCCATTTTTTCTTAACTCTTCAATTTCATCCTGTATAAGATTTGAATTTATAGGATCTAATCCTGAGAAAGGCTCATCGAGGATGATGAGCTTTGGGTTGTGAACTACAGTGGCGATAAACTGCACCTTTTGCGACATACCTTTTGACAGCTCTTCTACTTTTTTATTCCACCAGTCTCGGATGTTAAATTTTTCCATCCATTCAAATACCTTACGCTTCGCGTCACGTGCATTCATTCCTTTTAGCTGGGCCAGGTAAACCAATTGCTCCCACACCTTCATTTTCTTGTAAAGCCCACGCTCCTCGGGCATATATCCCATGTGCTCTGAATGGCGTTGTGACAACAATTCTCCATTAAATAAAATTTTGCCACCGTCAGCAGCAAGAATTGTTGTGATGATGCGGATGGCAGTAGTTTTTCCGGCTCCATTGGGGCCAAGCATTCCAAAAATGGTTTGAGGCTGAACCTCAAAGCTGACCCGATCAAGTGCCCGGGTGGTTGCATAATTTTTTACCACTTCATCCAATACGAGAAACGACATTAGGGAAGGTTAATACGCAATTATAAGAATCATATCCAAAATTTGACGTGGGATGAATTTCATCATAATAAAGACTGTCAAAAGTAAGAAATTGAAAGTGAAGGACCGTTACGCGCTAACTACAGTAATAAGAAAATTTCAAATCAACCAAATCTCCTCATCGAGAGTTTCTAAAGAAATAAGTTAACCTTTGAAATTTTACTTCGTCTTCTTCAAAGGAGGTAAATTGTCAAATAATTTACTGTACATTTTTAGATTCGCAATAATGGGTTTATAGTTTTGCGAAATTTTTGTATGATCTCCAAAACCTAATTCAGTCAATTTTTCATCAAGCACATCGATTGTAATATTGTGAAGAATCATTTCAATAATCATCCTTGATGAAAGTGCTTTTGCATATTCCAAATATGAGTCAAGATTCTTTATGTATTCCGGTCTAACGCCAGAGTGAACAATCTTTGATCGCATATCGCAAAGATTCTTTGCATTTTTCAAAATTATTTTAGAAAAAATGCACTCTCGCCAATAAGAACAGCTAAATTTCTCCTAAATCTAAATGTCAACTGTTCGTCACTTGATACAATTCCTTCCATCGCAATACAAAAGCAGACAAATGCCATTAGTGGATTATTTTCTTGCCACCCTGCTACATAAAATTCCATTGCTGACTTTATATAATCATGAGATTCCACTCTTTCTCGATAAAGTCGCAAAAGTTGATTGACTTGCTTTCTTTGCCTTTCATAAAATATGAGATAATGCTCAAAGGGTTTAGCATGTCTTAAGTGTGGGTAAAAGTCATAAGTTGTGGAGCCGCCATAACTTAAATATTGTTCATCCTGAACTATCAAATTAATAATGCTTCGGATCTTAATTTCTGATGGGTAAATCAATCTTAAAGCATTACAACAATCTAGTATGTCACTCTCCTTGGGTAATTTAGTTAAGTCATGTGGAATTAAAACATTCATCCGATCCCAATCGAAAAAAATTCCTGATCCTCCACTATGTTTACTAACTGTCTCAATATTTTTCCAGAGGTCATTTAATACATCATCCGCAGTATGTTCCGATAAATCTTTTAAGCTTCCTGCTTTTAAATATGAAAACACTGGAGTTCCCAAGGGGAAAAATCTAAGGGAGATAGATCAAACTGCCGGCAAGAAGGCCTATACATCCATAGGTAATTTTTAATGCTCCCCTTTTCATTTTCCGTAGGATAGGGCCCCTAACCTAAAAATCCTTTTTTTTCCTTAATATGAAAATACATTTCCTTATTTACTCCAATCATTAGAGAAAACCAAATTCCAAATCTGACAATCCTTTCTTCAGGATTTCTTTTATTATAAATTAAACCTTGCATAGCAACTATTACCCATTCTTTTTGGAACGTGTCTAATGGCTTAAGATATTGTTCAGAAAAAGATTCAAAGTCGTCTGCATGCTGGTGAGCTAATGAATTTATGTGGTGTTTATCAACAGCTAATAGGGTCATGACTTTTTTAACATAAGTATATTCTTTCTCACTTTGCTATTCATCATATCCACGATACCTGATAATAAAACTACAATTGCAACACGTTCATTCATGCTATACAACTCAGCGAATTCAATTTGAGGTGCAGATGCGGTTGGACGACTTGAAATAGATAGCATTCCTTTATATGCGGTCTGAATTGTATCAACTCCTTGGACCAACTTATAGGAAAAGAAATAACTATTAATCTAAAAATCAGATTACCCAAAAATTTTCCCATGTAAATGGATTAAACAAACAATATAGTCCATATACTCCTTTGACAAAGAACAAATACATACCTAAGAATCCTAACAAAATTATTAGTACCCAATCAAGCAGCACTCCCTTTGCTAAACTAATTTTTATTTCGGATTGGGGAACATATGTTTCGACCATTTCTAAAAACATATATAAACAAATTAAGAGACCCAACAGAAGGTAAACTATATCCCAATCTGTTCCTTAGTTACATTCTTACCCCAGCTTTGTTCTTCTACTTCAGACCATAATTCAGGATAATAAGTTACCTGCTGGTTTTTTGGTTGCATGTACTCTTTCCAATTAGTTCCACCTGTTGCAGCGAGTTCCTGCGGCTTTCTATCAAGATAACGGGTTGCAGTTCTAAAATGTACAAGCGGCCATTCAACATTCGCAAGATGATCGAAGCGACGCATGGCTGCAACCAAATCAGGATTCCAGCGTTCTGCTTCAGGCATCTTCAGCCATTTTTGTCGTAAGTTTTTATCGCGGTATTCATTAGCAACCTGCAGAAGAGAGGGAAGGTATTTTTCCTCAAACTGCCGAAGGGTAAATGTCTTTTTTAAGCTCTCCATTTCAACAGCACCTCGCCGCCAATAAAGAAAGTCCATCAGCTTTTCAGGGGCATCTTCAATAATAAAACTTCCACGCAAATCTTTTTGTACGAGGAAAAATACATCAGTGGAATAAATTTCGATGATGCGATACTGAGCACTCTGGAAGCCACTTGCAGGCGTTAACGATGTACGAAATGTGAGGAACTGTTCCCGATCCATTCCATCAAACATGATTGAAAAGGAATTCTTAAGGTGCTCCAGATAGTTGATCGCGCGGTTCAACTGCTTTGTAAAATATTCAGCCGTTAAGTTTTCAGTTTCGCTGATTTGCTCCAGAGAATTCCTGATAAGCTGAAAAAATAATTCTGTAATCTGGTGATAGATGATGAAAGTTCTTTCATCGGGAAAAGAAGTTTTCGGCTGCTGTAAAGTGAGTAGCGTATCGAGATTAATGTAATCCCAATAACTCAGATAAGTTGCATGGTACAATCCCTCCAGATATGTATTCATATCCTGGCCTGTTGCCTCATACTTCTGTTTAAGCTTATGTACCAGCTCTAAGGACTTGGGTGCAAGTTGATCCTGTTCGTTATCCATTAGATATTTGATTTCGGTAATTTCAGTAGATTTTACAAGGAGTTGTAACAACAACAATTCCATTTTAAACCCGACAGAAATTTGAGATTTGCAAATCTCTTCCTTAGCTTGAAAGCGAAACCCGCTTAAAGTCTATCACCTTCAAATCTTTGTCGATGGCTTTAAGTACATCGGCAATCGTTTTCTTATTGTCCTTAACAAATTCCTGGCTGAGGAGTGTATTCTCCTTGAAATATTTTTGCAATGCCCCGGCTGCTATTTTATCTATCATGGCCTCGGGTTTACCATCTGCCTTGGCTTTTTCGCGGGCAATGTCCAGCTCGCGGTCAACAATATTTTGTGGAACGGTGCTTTGATCTAAAGCTATTGGATTCATTGCTGCAACCTGCATGGCCAAATCCTTGCCTGTGGTTAACAATACCTCAGTTTTTGGCTGATTAAAAGCGACAAGTACCGCAAGCCTTTTATTTGAATGTATGTAGGGAACAACACATTTACCTTCCACTCTTTCAAACTTTCTGATCTCAATCTTCTCACCGATCTTACCAACCAGCTCTGTTATTTTTTCTCCTATGGAACTGTTATCATATAGCACATTATTTAATTCTTCTGCCGAAGAAACTTTCTTCTCTAATGCGAGTCGTGCGGCTCTTTGTGCAAAAGACATAAACTCCTCATTTTTTGCCACAAAATCGGTTTCGCAGCTCAGGTTAAGAATTACTCCCTCATCCATTGAGTCATTGGCAATAGCAATTACCACTCCTTCCTTCGCTTCACGATCAGAACGCAAAGCGGATACTTTCTGGCCTTTCTTTCGAAGATTATCTATTGCCTTTTCGAAATCGCCCTCAGATTCTACAAGTGCCTTTTTACAGTCCATCAATCCTGCACCAGTTTGCTGACGAAGCTTATTTACAACTGAAGCTGTTATTTCTACCATATTCTTCTGCTAATTTACCTGACGAATTTTTAACCATTCTCTTCGAATGAAGCATTGATTTCTATTTGGGTTCTGAATCATTTTTAAGGTCGTGGCCGTTGGGCAGGTCGTGCAGTTCGCCGGCGATTTCCTCCACCTGGTCCACCTTTTCCGCCACCCGGCCCTGGCTTTCCTCCGCCGGGTTTGCTGCCTGGGGTACCTGTTGATCTGCCACCTCTTTTAGGCCCGCCGGGTCCGCGTCTTTCACCCTTTTCCTTATCCTCATCATCTTCACCCATGTTAAATTCTCTTCTCATTTCTGCGGCCTCATCTTCATCGGTAGCTGTTTCCAGGGCTTCTTTATCTTTCTGACGTTCTTCCAGTCCCTCTATTAACGACTGCATCATGTATTGTGTAATGATGGATATAGATTTAGTAGCATCGTCGTTGGCAGGTATGGCGAAATCTACCTGGGTGGGATCGCTGTTGGTATCCACCATACCCATGGTTTGAATATTCAGCTTCTTCGCTTCTGCCAAAGCGATGTGCTCATGCATGATGTCAACGAGATAGATGGCGGCAGGCAATCGGTTGAGTCCTGCTATGCCGCCAAGAACTTTTTCAAGCTTTGCCTTGTCGCGCATCAGGCGCAGTCGTTCTTTTTTAGTGATGTTCTCAAGCGTTCCATCAGCGAGCATCTTATCAATGCCCTGCATTTTTTTAATGGATTTGCGAATCGTAGAAAAATTGGTGAGCATACCTCCAAGCCAGCGTTCTGTCACGAATGGCATCCCCGCTTTTTGGGCAGCTTCAGCTACAATCTCCTTAGCCTGTTTCTTTGTGGCAACAAAGAGAATCTTCTTGCCGCTTCGGGCAATCTGGCGCATGGCTGCTCCGGTTTCTTCAAGCGCCTCAAGCGTCTTATTAAGATCAATGATATGAATGCCTCTTCGCTCCATAAAAATGTACGGCATCATGCGAGGATTCCACTTCTTCTTAAGATGACCAAAATGGACACCAGCTTCAAGCAACTCTTTATACTGAATTTTTTCCACTTTATTATTTCAATTTACTATAAAACAAAAGATAATCTATCTGGAAATTCCGAGAACATGGAGAACACAATTAACGTTTGCTGAACTGAAAGCGCTTGCGTGCCTTCTTACGACCTGGTTTTTTGCGTTCTACTGCACGCGGATCGCGGGTGAGCAATTTTAACGGTTTTAAAGTGGCCTTAAACTCAGCATTGATTTTTACCAAAGACCGGGCAATACCCAAGCGGATTGCTTCTGCCTGCCCCTTAATGCCACCACCTGAAACGTTTACGATAACATCGTATTTACCATCAAGATTAAGAATTTTAAAGGGCTGCTCTACTACCTGTTGAAAAATTTTCTGTGGAAAATAGTTGATGTAATCTTTGCCGTTCACCACAATTTTTGAATCACCTGTTGCTGGCATTATAAATACACGCGCTGACGCTTCTTTTCTTCTACCTATGGAGTTTGTTTTTTCCACTTTATTGTAAATTATTTATGAGTGAGTTCTATTTTAATTCTCTTGGAGTTTGTGCAGTATGATTGTGCTTTTCTCCAGCGAAAACATGCAGCTTTGAGAACATGGCGCGACCGAGCTTTGTTTTTGGTAACATGCCTCGTATGGCCTCTTCAACCAGATATGTAGGCTTACGAACAAGCAGCTCTTTTGGGGAAGTTATACGTTTGCCTCCGGGATACCCAGTATAGGTCACCAATTCCTTGTCTGTCATTTTCTTCCCTGTCAGCCTAACCTTCTCTGCATTAATTACGATTACATGATCTCCGCAGTCAAAGTGGGTGGTGAAATAAGGCTTGTGCTTTCCTATTAAAAGTGAGGCAACTTTAGTTGCCAGGCGGCCCAGAGGTTGCCCCGTTGCATCAATTAAAAGCCACTCACGCTTAACGATTTTCTCATTGGCGTGCTGGGTTCGAAAACTTAAGGTATTCACAGTCTAAAAGTTTGTATCATTAAAATTTGGGAATGCAAAGGTATGTGGATAAATGAAACAAGCAAGGTTTTAAGAGAAGTATTTACGTGTGCGACGTGTAACTTCTTGATAATGAATGTGCATTCCGAACATAGTTCAAATCTCCCTAACAATTTCCCCAATTTACTCATTGGGAAGCTGAAAAATTTTTTCAGGTAAAACCTCCATGAACTCTGCGAAGGGACCCTGATATTTATTGATGAGGTGAAACAAGGAATCATCCTCATGTGTCATATAATTCCAGTTGGCATTTCCGAGTTTACGCTGAATGGGTTCATCCCATGAGATACCATAATAGTCGAACAAAATAATGCCGACTAACCAGCGTAAATGCAAAAAATGCCGCAGGAAGAAATTTTATGAATGGATAAGAACTTTATCGTGTACTCAACGGAATATACAACAAATCATTTGCAATTGACAGCTTGTTTAATGACTGAATAGCAATAAATCACTATCTTATTTCAATCATGTTGATGTGCAAATATGAGAGGTTATACTAATGCATTAAAAAAGATGCACTTACTTTATCTAACCATGTTTCTCTTTACTTTGAGCTCATGAAAAAATACGATTTCCTCATCATCGGCTCCGGCATTGCCGGGCTTACCTATGCTTTGAAAGTTGCTGAATACGGAACCGTCTGCATCATCACAAAAGCTTCAGAGGATGAGTCAAACACCAAGTACGCACAGGGCGGAGTAGCAGCAGTGTGGGATTTCGAGGAAGATTCATACAAGAAACATATTGCCGATACCCTCGATGCAGGCGCCGGGCTATGTGATGAAAAGATTGTAGAAATCGTGGTAAGAGAGGGGCCGCAGCGAGTGCAAGAGGTGATTGAGTGGGGAGCTAAATTCGACAAGACAAAAACAGGTACATACGATTTAGGTCGCGAAGGCGGACATTCTGAACACCGCGTGTTGCATCATAAAGACAATACAGGTCTCGAGATAGAACGCATCTTGCTTAAGCAGATCGTGAAGCATCCGAACATAGACATGTTCTCTCATTATTTCGCCATCGATATCATCACCCAGCATCACCTTGGCGTTGAAGTTACGCGCCGCACAAAAAATATTGAATGCTACGGTGTCTATGCGTTAAATATTGAAACAGGAAACATAGAAACTCTTCTTTCACGCATTACACTTATCGCTACAGGCGGAGCAGGTCATGTTTATAGGAACACTACCAACCCAATAATTGCTACAGGTGATGGTGTTGCAATGGTTTACCGTGCTAAGGGAAAGGTGGAGAACATGGAGTTCTACCAGTTTCATCCTACTGCATTATATCACCCGGGAGAGTATCCCTCTTACCTGATTACAGAGGCCA
>JACCZZ010000026.1 GCA_013695715.1 Chitinophagales bacterium
ATGGGATGTCTTTCACACCTGTTTTTGATCAGGAGGCCGCCATGACCATTGGAGATATTGCAGTGGACTGGAATACAAATACTATTTGGGTAGGAACGGGTGAAAACAATTCAAGCCGCTCCTCATATTCAGGAGTTGGCATATACAAGAGTACCGATGGAGGTAAAACCTGGAACAATATGGGTTTGCCGGAAACCCACCATATAGGAAGAATTTTGTTGGATCCGGATGATGCGAATATGATGTATGTAGCAGTTCTTGGTCATCTATATTCAGACAATAAAGAGCGTGGCATCTATAAAACGACTGATGGAGGAAAAACCTGGAATCAAACACTCTATATTAATGAGCATACAGGATGCATTGACATTATAATGGATCCTGCAGATAAGAATATTTTATATGCTGCTGCATGGGATCGTGATCGCAGGGCATGGAACTTCAGAGGCAATGGTGAAGGCTCCGCTATCTATAAAAGTACAGATGCCGGCAATACATGGAAATTGATTACCGCAGGTGGCAATGGTTTTCCGCATGGTGAAGGTGTTGGAAGAATTGGGCTTGCCGCTTCTGAAAAAAATGGTAAAACAGTGCTATATGCATTTCTCGATAACCAATTCAGAAGAGAAAAAAAGAAGGATGAAGACACAACCAGGCTGACCAAAGATCTTCTTCGTGCCATGAATGTTGAAAGTTTTGAAAAAATCGGAAAGAAGAAGCTTGAAGATTTCCTGCGCACAAACGATTTTCCTGAAAAGTATACTGCGGATACAATATTTACCCTCGTGAAGAGCAGAAAAATTACACCACAAACACTGGTCGAATTTCTTGAAGATGCGAATTCGTTGTTATTTGATACAGATGTTATCGGAGCAGAGTTATATCGCTCTGATGATGGCGGAGCCACATGGTATAAACCCTATGAAAAATATATGGATGATCTGTTTTATTCTTATGGCTACTACTTCGCCCAGGTGAGGGTTGAAAAAAATAATCCTGATAAGGTTTATCTGATAGGATTTGTGATATTAAGATCTGATGATGGAGGTAAAATGTTTACAAACATCAACGGTGAAAATGTGCACGTAGATCATCATGCGCTTTGGCTAAACCCAAATAAGCCCGGTCACCTCATCAATGGCAATGATGGCGGAGTTAATATTTCTTTTGATGATGGAAAGACCTGGAGCAAGTGCAACAATCCACCCGTTGGTCAATTCTATTCAGTTAATTATGATATGGAAAAGCCCTATAATGTGTATGGAGGTTTACAAGATAATGGTGTTTGGTATGGCAGTAGCACGAGTAAAAATAGTAATGAATGGCATCAGACAGGCAAATATCCCTTTACAGAGTTGCTTGAAGGCGATGGCATGCAGGTGGCAGTAGATACGCGTGGCAATAACAATGTCTACACAGGCTTTCAATTTGGAAATTATTTCCGTGTAAACACGCTTACTCAAAATACAAAGTACATTACTCCAAAGCATGAGTTAGGTGGAAGACCCTACAGGTGGAATTGGCAGTCGCCGATCCAGCTCTCTCTTCACAACCAGGACATTATCTATTTCGGAGCAAACAAACTATACAGGTCTATGAATTATGGAAATGATTTCAAACCCATTTCTGCAGATCTTACTAAAGGAGGCAAAAAAGGAAATGTGCCTTATGGAACCCTGACTACCATTCATGAATCTCCGCTGAAATTCGGCTTGATCTATACCGGTAGTGATGATGGTTTAATTTATGTGACTAAAGATGGAGGGAATACATGGAAGAAGATTTCTGATAAGATGCCGCAAGATATGTGGGTGAGCCGCCTGCAAGCATCATCATTTAGTGAAGGAAGAGTTTATGCAGCGCTGAACGGATACAGATGGGATGATTTTCATCCTTATTTATACGTCTCTGAAGATTATGGAAGCAATTGGGTACCTATCGGAACAGATCTTCCTTTCGAACCTATCAACGTTATCAAAGAAGATCCTTTAAATGAAAACATTCTTTATGTCGGAACGGACAATGGATGTTATGTATCAATAAACAGAGGGAAAAATTTTATGAGAATGACAGGTGGACTTCCTGCTGTTGCTGTTCATGACTTAGTAATTCAACCGCGTGATCATGATCTGATTTTGGGAACACATGGCCGTTCTATATACATCTGCTCTGTTAGAGAATTACAGCAGTTGCATGATTCCATTTTGCAAAAAGATCTTTATTTATTTTCTACTAACGAAATAGATTACAATAATAGCTGGGGAAGAAGAGATTTCAATTGGGATACTATAAAGGGACCGGAAATAAAAATTCCTGCCTTCATGAATAAATCAGGGAAAGTGGATATTACTTTCTATGGTGATAGTACATTAGTATTAAAGAAACTGAACTTTAATGGAGTGAGGGGATTAAATTATTTCTCCTACGATTTGTCAATAGACTCCACGATTTTAAGCAATTATGAAATAGTACTTAATAAAGATTTAAAACCGGAAGATGAAAAGCTAAAAGTAAAAAAGGCCGATAATGGTAACTATTATTTGCAGCCAGGCAGATATAGATATACAGTTGAAGCAAATGGTACGAAAGCAGAACAGGTACTCTTGATTGAAAAGAAGCATTGAATATATATAAATGCAAGTTTTTAAAATTGAAATCCTGCCTCTACAGATACAAAGTCAGCGGTAAAACCTCCCGCTGTAAGATATACTCCTAAGGAAAAAACATCATTTTTTATTTTCCCGATAGGTGGAAAATAAAGAGGCATGCCGAGCTTCTGGTAGAAGCGATGCTCAAGAGGGGAGGGCCTATATACATAATAGCCTGCCGCCACGGAAACTCCGATAAATCCAAATAGAAACTCATCTTTTGCATACACCGATGCCGCACATGAATTTAAGAAATAGTTAGAAGTATAAATTTCCTGGAGTCTTATGAAAGTATAAGCTGCTTCTTTGTAAGTGCCCATTACTCCTGCAAAGCATTTGTTCCATCGGGTCAGCATTTTACCTACCATGAATTCAGTAGTGTAAACGCCATACAATGGCCCATTGGGAACTCCACCCTCTTGGAAACCACGGCCGGCAAAAAGGGCAAAGAGCACCTTTTTTGTTGGGACGGACAGTTCTTTTTTAATAAAATCTGTGGGTGAGTAGGGAACTGGAGTATATTTAATTCCAATGTTCCATGCAGGGATGTTGATTCCCAGATTTGGTGTCTGCACCGATCCGGTAGAAAAATGTGTAAATGATCCCCCCGCGAAGAAAGACAACTTATCAGTAGCCAACCAATTGCCGGAAAACGAAAAAAAAGAGATGTTATTGATCGAAGAACCTACCAAATTGTTGGTCGGATTTTGAACATAATCATAATGCTTGGATAAAAAGGCAAGACCTGAACCTGTTCGGAAATGAAAAGAAAAACGCTGGGTGCTTAGCAACAACAGTTCAATATTTGGCATTAAAGAAAACCCATGGCCAATCACTTCATTATTTCCAAAATGAGTATAGCCTGCTGCAACTCCAAGAAAAGGATAGCGCTGAACCTGCTGCCATTCTCGTCTGCCATTCATTTGTTTTGCAAAATTTAATTCAAAAGCGTTAGAGGCATGGGGGATTTCAGGTCGAAATTTAGGAGTATGCTTGAAAATGCTTCCGTGGAAATAAGATGGAGCAACATGCCAACCCTTCAAAAATGAGGTACGGGGTATTTGTGCATTAACATCGTAACAGGGGAATGAAATAAAGCATACAAATAAAAAAGACGAAATATATAAAGGCTTTATCAGCTTTGTAATCATTGCGGAAGTTTGGCTCATGTCTTCTATTTTCATGAGCAAGTCTTTGCCTGTTAACTTGTAAAAATGATTCTTTTAGGCTGCCCATCCAAAAGAATGGTTTTCAATTTAAAGTATCTTTGAAGTGGAAATGTAAATGAGAATGTCGGGTTATATAAGCTTATTAGGATTGTTGATTTTGACATTTCCAGGGTTGTCATTTGCTCAGGAACTACTCTATTCGCCCCCTCAGAAGGTTACTGCGGGATATGCTAAAATCGAAATTCTCGGTAAAAACTCTCAGGGAATTTTGGTGAGGGAGATAGGCCGCACAGATGATCAAATCGCTGCCTATTACGACAATCTCCAGATTCGCTGGAAAAGGCAAACCCCGCACAAAGAGAAGAATGCGAAAATTGAGCAAATACTGATTTGTGATGATTCGTTGATCATCTTTTATTCTGTAGTGCTAAAAAATATATCCCTGCTTAAAGCTTTTAAAACAAATGCACGGCTTGAATCAACACCGCTCGCGGTGATTTGCGATACCCTCAACCATTCGCTTGTAAATGCTACTTCACCAATTCACTTTGCATACACTGCAGATAAAAGAAAAATTCTTGTTTATTATGAAGATGCCTCTTTCGGTTCAAACAAAACAATCAGGCTCACGTGTTTGGATGCCAGTCTTCACCATTTGTGGAAGGCACCTCTTCAAATTAAGACTATGGAGGTTCCTAAAATCATTGAAGCAGTTTTAGATGATCAGGGTGACGCTTGCATAGTGGTGGGGGAGAACACCGTTAAAAATTTCAGAAATGATTTTTTCTATTCTGCTATGCATGCGTTTAAAATTCCTTCAGGCGGGTCACAGGTGAATGAAATTACTTTGCAGGAAAGAGATAATCTTCTCGGTAATTGCAAGATTCGCCTCGATGCTCAGTCAGGAAATATTCTTATAGCTGGTCTATATGCCAAGAGCCCTGGCGCTGAATCTGAAGGAGTCTATTTTTTAATGCTTAACAGCGAAGATTCCATAGTTCAAAAAAAGTTTGAGCCCCATTCACAGGAATTTCTGGCTGAGCTTACAGGAAATGATCCACCCCGTAAAAGCGATGGGTTTTTCGATTTTCAACCCAGAGAATTAATTGTGAAACGCGACGGTGGGGCAATCCTGGTTGCAGAATCAGCATCCGTTTCATCAGAGTCATATACAAGCAACAG
>JACCZZ010000005.1 GCA_013695715.1 Chitinophagales bacterium
GCAGAAAACTTTCCAGATCCAGATCTTGTAAAAGATCCCTGAGTGGCAGAAGCACTCACCCGATCTCCTGGAAAACCAGGTACAGATACAGAGAAAGGATTTGGAATGCCTGCGTAAATGATATTTAGATTATCAGAGGATACAACAGCTGAACCTTTTGCAGTCTGATATTCTGATTCAAAAGGATAATAGCGGGGTTTTCCATCAGGTCCCTTTACCATAACTGCTCCGGAATATTTTTGAATGCCTTCTCCGCCCGCTACAGTTGAGTACCTGCCCATGCCACCAGCAACAGGAATTGTTCTACCTCCTGAAACGGGATTTTCGGGAAGTTCTATAAAGTTGCCATCAGCATCTTTTTTAGCAATATTATAATTGAGAGAACCCAAGTATATTTCAGGGTCAACCGTGGAGCTGTATGCAGCAACAAAAATATCTGCTTTATATTCCTGACCAGCCATTACATAGCTTGTGGGCGCAATAACTTTTGCCTGAATCTTATCAACGACAACAGATTTTGCATTCACCTGCTTGAAGAGATATTGAACAATCAGGTCTTCAGAGTTGCGAACATCATTTTGATATTTATTCAAAAGAGTAAGCGCCGCAATGGTAGGAACCATTTCAAAATTGGTCACTGTCCAACTTTTAACGACGCCATCAGTTTTTTCTGTTGGATCTACAGCAATAATTGGAAGTTGCGATTCTAAATTTTTCTTATCCTGAGCATTATCAACTAGCCCTAACAAATCTGTTCGAAGCTTGTTAATCTTAACTTTTAGTTCGTCACCTTTACCTTTATTAATCATCAGGTTCGTAGATACCTCAAGATTTCTGTCGTCAAATAGTTCACCTTTTTTCATCAAATCAGAGACTGCCATTGACTTTACATCAAGGTTAGCTCCGCTTTCCTTATCCTTTATACCACCTGAGACAGAAATCATTTCTCTCTGCAAATCTTCAATAGTGGTATACATTTCATCTGATAACTGTTTTGCTTTCTTAGCTTTATCAAGAAATGGTCCGGTACGCTTCGGGTCATTCTTATATTGCTCATCAAATGCGCCGAAGGTTTCAGTGTTTTTACTACTGATAGCTTCCGAAGACACAGTAAGACCTGCATTTACTACATGAAATGCATGTAGGATTTCAGCAGATACATTTAAGGCAAGAAGAGCCGTTAACACCAAATACATGAGATTAATCATGATCTGACGCGGTTCCTTTGGTATTGACATTCTTTAGATAGGTTTAATTGTTTAAAATTATTTCTCCTTTCGTAACTAACTATGAGTTTGTTCGGCCTATAGTCATGGCAGAAAGCATGTTTCCGTAAACATTGTTAAGCTGTGTCAAATTTTTAGCCAACCCAGCCATTTCAGTGCGGTAGCGCTTAGTATCTTCCACAGATTCAGAAAGATTATCCATTGCTTGCGTAAGTGAGCCGTAAAACTTATTCATTGTCTTTAGATGGCTGTTGCTATCCTGAAGCTCTAATTCATAAATTACATTAAGCTGTGCAAGATTCTTAGATACAAGCTGTACTTGCTCATGATAATTTTTAGTCTCACCTGCAGCATTAGCAAGTAACTTGGCTGCTTCTGTGGCATTCGTGTATGCGACCTTCATTTCAGCAAGAGCCCCGGCAGCTTGCTTGGCTCGATCAGAGTATTCATTAGTAGCAAAAGATGCATCGGTAAGATCGTGAAGGTGAGAGATGTTATCGCCCAAACGCCTGAGATTGTCACCTAAGCGCCTGATGAGTTCCGGCTCAAAATTAGCCTCTGCCATCATTTGATCCAGCTGATTAGTAATAGATCCATGAGAAGAAGTTTCTTTTATCATTTTCAGCTCTTCTTCATCAGGAGCCATATTTAATTCAGGATATATTTTTTCCCAATAATAATCTTTATGCGGAGGCAATATTCCCAATAGGGCAAAAATGAATGCTTCCGTGCACATGCCGATTATAAGCAGTTCACTTGCATATTCCCAATGCTGCAATTTGAATAAAGCTCCTAGCAATACTACAGAGGCACCCAATCCAATAATAAGATTCTTCAATCTCTTTCCTCTATCAGTGTCAAAGAATGCAACAATTCTATTCATGTGTGATGATGATTTTAGTAGTTTAAATTAGATTTAAAAAACATTATGGTCTATCGTCAATAGATCTGCCAAGGAAGGTAATCACATCGCGGAAACCTACATAGCATTTAGCAGTATCCTGATATTCGTAGTTACGGGTACCAACCTGGCACATGTAGGCAATGTCTTTCCATGATCCGCCGCGAATAACTTTTCTTTTCATTGTTATTGGATCACCGGCTTCAGCATCATAACGTATGTCAGGGTTCATATCGTGTTCAAACTGGTAACCATTTTCATAAAAGGCACTGGAAGTCCATTCTGAAACATTGCCTGCCATATTATATAAACCATAATCATTAGGAAAATAGGCATCGGCTTTCACAGTATACATACCACCATCATCGGGGTAATTACCACGACCGGGTTTAAAGTTTGCGAGTATACAGCCCTTTTTATTTCTCATATATGGACCGCCCCAAGGATAAGGAGCCAGTTCACGACCGCCGCGTGCTGCATACTCCCATTCGGCTTCAGTTGGTAAACGGAACTCATCATTAGTAGCGTCTCCCCCCACGGTTAAATAATCATCCCATAAACGAGTCCTCCACTTGCTGAATGCCATTGCTTGCGACCAGCTTACTCCAATTACAGGATAATTGTCGAAAGATGGATGCCAGAAGTAGTTCCTTGTCATCGGCTCATTGTATGAATAAGCAAAATCATGTACCCATGACAATGTATCAGGGTATACATTCACAAGCTCCTCTTTTATAACTGACGTACGATCAAAATCGGGATTATGGCGGTTTACATCACGTGCTGCTTCTTTGAAATCTACCCAATAGTAGACGTAATTAAGCTTTCGCGGATCGATTTCCTTTTTGCCAAGGATACGCTGATCTTCCGGAAAGTATAATTCACTCAAAGCATCCTGCAGCTCAGGATCTTCCCAATCAATATCCACATCCCAATTTACTTTTTCCTCGCCTGTTTCTTCATTTTCTACCATGTAATCTTCACCAATCAACGTATGCGCGATTGAATCTCTTACCCATTCTACAAACTGGCGATATTCATTATTTGTGATCTCTGTTTCATCCATAAAAAATCCTTGCACAGAAATAGCTTTGGAGCGCTGTGCCAAAGCATTATTGATATCCTGATCACTTTGGCCTATGTGCAAATAGCCTGATTTAATGTAAACCATTCCATAAGGAACTGTTACATTCCATCCTGGACGATCAAGCGAACCTAACAACTGTCCGTTATAACCTCCTTTGCAACTAGCAAGGAAAGCCACCACACCCAGGATTAGGTAACTATGTTTTTTCAACATACCCGAACTTTTAGGTTATTTTTTGAAAGTTTAAAAATAGTGAATAAATGCTATTAAACAAACATTAAACGGCGAGTGGCCTTTTTTCTTGTTTGAAGCAGCATAAAAATGTTATTACTCATCTTTTTGCTCTTTTATTCTGTTAGAACCTTGGAGTATAAACGACTTTTCCAGGTTTAACAGGTTTCATCAGGTTTACTCTATAATTTAACACTAATTCATGTGAACCATTACTTGCGCCTTTCAAAGCCGAGGCTGTATAATCGTATGAATAGCCAAGTCTTAAATTATCACTGATGGTGACTCCAACTAATCCGATAAGGGCATCTATTGTTTGATCATTGTATCCTCTGTAACCTGCACCAGCCCATATGATGTTATTATAAATGAAGATTAAATCACCCTCTGCCTGTAAGGTGCTGCTATTTGATTTTAACATTATAGATGGCCTAAGGCTAAAGTTTTTAGTGAGTCTTGCAAGGTAACCAGACTGAAAATAGTACTGTCGCTCATATTTAAATTCAAGATTACTTCCTTCACTATTCAACTTCGCCACCTGAGGCATCACGTGATTTGCTGATATTCCAACACTTAAGTTACGGCCGGCAAAAAAAGTTCCCACAGAAAAATCAGCGGCAAAACCACTTACAGGAACGATGGGCAGGATGTTATCATTGTGATTGATCCCATTTTGATAATTGCCATCAGGTGCACGCAATTTTGAACCATCAACATTTACCTGCGCAAGTCCCCCGCTGATGCCTATCGCAAAATTTCCTGCTTTGGTTTTAATAATATAGGAGTAATCAAGTGCTAAAAACGTATTCCTCAGAGCTCCCGTTTGTTCATTTAGAAGATTGATGCCCAGGCCGCCATGAAACAATGGAACAGGCGAATGAACTGTTAAATTTTGTATAACAGGATGGCCATCTATGCCAACGTATTGACTTCTAAACTGCGCTGTCGCACTAAGTGCATTATCCATTCCGCTGTAGGCAGGGTTGAATAGAACAGGGTTGAGGAAATGCTGACTAAACTGAGGATCTTGCTGAGCCCCGGAGTAAGATGCCCACACCATAAGAACAAGGGAAAAAAAGATGTTTTTGATTGATTTCATTCCGGTGCTACTCAAGGTAAATTAAACACATTTTTTATAAATGATTAAAGAGGTAGAAATTATTACTTCAGCCTTGAATGCAAATAGTTGCAGCAGTTCGCCTCAAATGATTTTATTGGATGAAAGAGAATGAAATTAAAGCTTTTTTAGTGACCGTTTCCACTTAAATAATTATCAAGTGCCATTGTCATGGATGGTGCTGCGGGGGCGGGAGCTTGAATATTCAATTCCAGTCCTGCATTTATTACAGCTTGTGTGGTGAGCGGCCCGAAAGCTCCGAGTCTTAGAGTCTTTTGCTGAAAATCAGGAAAATTTTGCTTTAATGCAGTTACCCCTGAAGGAGTAAAAAATACTATAAGGTCATATTTGCGAATCTCCTGTTCAGTAAGCTCTACTGGAACAGTTTTGAAAATTACACCTTCAGCAAACTCATACTTTTTCTTACGCAGGAAATCGGAAATATCAGCTTTATGAATATCTGAACAGGGGATTAGGAATTTTTCCCCATCACGATGCTTTTCTATTATTTCTGTTAAACCCTGAAAAGTACCATCACCGAAAAACACCTTACGTTTTCTGAATAAGATATATTTCTGAAGGTAAAGCGCAATGGATTCAGTCATGCAATAATATTTTGCATCCGGCGACATCTTAACCCTTAGCTCATCACAAAGCTTGAAAAACTGATCTACAGCGCTGCGGCTAGTAAAAATCAGAGCATTATAATCAGCAGGATTTATTTTTTGCTTTCGAAATTCTTTAGCTGAAATTCCTTCAAGATGAATAAACGGCTTAAATTCTACAAGCACATTGTGTTTCCGAGCCAAATCGAAATAAGGGTTTTTATCCGTTTCAGGCTTCGGCTGAGTGATAAGAATTGCCTTTATTTTTATTTTATGCGAGTTGTTGTTGAGGGGTTTGGCTTGGGATAAATCTGCAGAAGTATTGATCTCACGGGTATTTTTTCCAACCATCAATTTCATTTGTTTCCTGATTTTTTAATAGGAAAAACTGAGAGGTCCCAGATTTTTTATCAACCGGATAATAACTAGTACAGGTGCAATTTCAAGGGCGCAAATATACAATAAAAAGTGAAACAGATGCCTTCCGAAGTAATTGATGCCGATATTGAAACCTTTTGCATACCGGCACAATATGAACAACACCAGCACAAGGAAGGATGCATAAAGTGCAACTTCATCAAAAGGTGATTGAGCAAACGCAATCAACATTGTTAAGGGAAATAACCATACGCTCAGCATTTGATTAATCTGAATTTCGTAATAATTATAAAGGGTAACTTCTTTTTGAAAGGGTAATAGCAGAGAGGTTAGCTTTAAGGAGGCATACCTAATAAGCAAAAACGCAGATACTGTTACAAGAGAGAGCAACATTAGAACCCATGCAGGAGTTACTTCAACTGCATGGTACCGATACAATAACAGAAATACATAAAAAGAGAGTACGACTGCTGAGAAAAAATTCAAAAGCACAGTGCCAAACGATGCCCCTGTGCCTAATTCTCTGTACATCTGCTGACTTGGTCCCCAATTTTTGAAGACAGAAGATAGTTCATCAAACTCCCTTGAATAACTATATCGGATCATAGCAAGTACAGCGAGTAGAAAAAATGATAAATAGAATTTCCAATCGTCATGTTGTTTAATTCGGGGGAATTGATCGTTTGGCATTCCAATAGTTTCACTATCTGAGTGAGCTATTATAGAAGGGAAATTCCATTTCCACTGCTGATAAATTGCTTCTCTTTTTTCTATTATACTTAGGACTGATTGCTTAATGTTTGTATCTGCAAAAAAAGGTCGTGCAGAGTCTTGCAATTCGCCATCTCCGTTAATTATTTCTGATATTCCCTTTGGCTTCTTTATCAAAGTATCAGTTGAAGAATCTTGAGCAGTTACTGTGATATACTGGAACATAAAAAGGATTATACCACATGTACCTCCAAAGAGAAATTTCAATAACACGAAATCATAATTTTAAAAATAATTAATATAGCCAAAGTGAATTTTTGCAGAACGAAATTCAACAGGATTATCCTTTTGCCTGCCCAGGGCATAGCTGATGCCAAACACGCCTGCCTTTGTTTCAAAATTTAAACCTGCCCCAAAACCTAAAGGAGCATCATACGTGTGCGGCACCAGAGCAGTATTTTCTACATACCCGGCATCAAAAAAAAGATAGGCAAAGGAATTTAGACTAAGAAAATAATGATACTCCAGAGTTGCTACATGGTATTGAGAAGCAAAAATAGATTGCTCATCAAACCCCCTTAAAAAGCGAAATCCACCTATGTGATACAATTCATTTTCAAATATGCTGTTACTAATAATTGCCCCGATATGGTATGAGCTTTTGATTGAGCTTCTGCCTGTTAGACGCCAGTATTTGTCAATGCTTCCTGTAACCCTGAATTGTTTTTCATTAAGATCTACAGAGTCATACAAGGAATTAAAATTAAACTCAGGTTGAAATGGATCTTGTAATTGCATTATGCGGGGATCTTTTTTTACTCTGCGATTTCCTGCTTCGCCGCTAAATAGCATTGCCACACCACGTTGTGGATTGATCCTGTAATCGAGCCGCTCAAATTGATACTCTACACCATAAAAATTAGTGTTGAAGGCAACATAAGAGGGCAATTGCTTTGTCTGAAGAATTGACAACGTATCCACTGACAAGATGGAATTGCCAGTATTTCTAAAATATACTTTAACATAATTGACGCCCGTGAAAAGATACTGAATGCCAATTTGCTCTTTCACTTCCAGATAAAGAGTATCATTTTTATATAAATCGAATGAAGCATCAATGCCGAAAGGCATATTCAAAATATAGGGGTAGCTGCCCTGCAACCGCATCTCAGTCGTGCGGCTTTGCAACTGATTGAATCTTAAATTGAGGGATTCGCCTTTACCAAAAGGGTTTATGAGATTCATTCGTCCATCACCTGTAATAAGCAGCTTTCCTGTGGTATTGCTGTTTGGCAATACTCCCAATACGAAGTCAAAATTACTGGCGTTTTTTTTCTTTAAGTGCAATAGGATGGATGCATAACGATCCTGAAAAAGAATCTGAGCTGGTTTTTCTTCTGTTAAGAAAGGAAGTTCTTTGAGCCTTACAGCACTCTTTTTCACCAGGTCTTCATGATAGATTGATGGCAAACGGAAGCCAAGATAATTGGCTAAATACCGGTAAGAAATATTTACATCACCTTTTAGTTTAATGCTGTCAATAGTTATTAATTTATTTTTTGTAAGAAATATACGAGCACTTAACTGATTTTGGTCAATTTTAAAACTGTCGAGGTAAACCGATGCAAACGGATAGCCATTGTTTTCGCAATAGCTTAAAAGTTTATCAAGCAATCCATTTATCTGTGCTATGTTGAAGGGTTTTCTTATATATAATTTCTCTCTGAAACCAACACGATCCAAAATCACTCCCTCAATATTCCCATTCGAAAGTTGTGCCCATTGCCATTGCGGACCTACAAATAAGTTATAGCTTACTCTTGAACTATCTCTACCAATAAAAGCATATGCTGCTTCAAGATATCCTTTGTCATAGAGATGGGTTAACAATTTTTTGAGTTCTCCTGTTCTTGATATAGAATCGCTAAATTCTTTCTCATATGAAAAATTCTTAGTTAAAAACCCGGTATCTTTATCAGCAGCATTTATGTTTAAATAGTATTTCTGCTGCGCATTTGTGAATATGCTAAAAAAAAGCAGGCAAAAAACCAACAGATAACGCATTCCCTTATAACTGAATTTGCATTGTAAAATTATAAAAGGACTTACTTCAATGTTACTGAGAAATATTCTGATGCAACAATTTTCAAGATCATTAAAGGGTCATTAGAGGAGTAAGTAGTTTCGATAATACTTTGGCGATTAACAATGGCAGGTATCTACATCCATATTCCCTTCTGCAAACAAGCATGTAATTATTGTGACTTCCATTTTTCGATTAATCATGAATTGAAAGAAAAAGTAACAGTCGCAATTCTAAAAGAAATGGAGCTGCAGAAAAATTACCTTTCAAGCGAACCCATTCAATCCATTTACTTCGGTGGCGGAACTCCTTCTTTGCTAAGTAAGCAGGAGCTCCAACAGATTTTCAACAGGCTCCATCAATTATTTAATATTGAAAACAGTGCAGAGATTACCCTTGAAGCAAATCCTGATGATCTAACGGCAGAGAAGATAGCAGAACTCCAAAGCTGCGGAATAAACAGGCTAAGCATCGGCATTCAGTCCTTCTATAATAAAGACCTGCGATGGATGAATAGGGTCCATACCGCGGAGCAGGCCGAAAGTGCAGTTAAATTATCGCAGGATATGGGGTTTAACAACATTTCTATTGATCTGATTTACGGGCTGCCGCATTCAACAACAGATGAATGGGAGGAAAATCTGAATAAAGCTTTTGAGTTAAATATTCAGCATCTCTCCTGTTACAGCCTTACTGTGGAACCCCGCACACCTCTTGCAGCATTTATAAAGAAAGGCAAAGTCCAGGATTTAAAGGAAGAATTAACAGCTACACAGTTTGAACTGCTGATGAAAACTGCTTATGAAAATGGATGGATTCACTATGAAATTTCAAATTTCTGCAGAGAAAATTATTATTCAAAACACAACGCCTCCTACTGGACTGGTGAGAAATATCTTGGCCTTGGCCCCTCTGCCCATTCCTTTAACGGGCTTACCAGGCAATGGAACATCTCCAATAATCATAAATATCTTATTGCTTTAAAAGATGAGAAAGTTCCTTTTAAAGTTGAAAGCCTTAGCATTACTCAGCAATTTAATGAATATATTATAACTTCTCTGCGTACAATGTGGGGAACAGATTTAGAAAAAATTAAAAATAGGTTTAATGCTACTTATTCAAATGAGGTGATACTAAAAGCAAAAAAATTTGAGAACTCCGGATCTTTGCTCTGTTCAGATAAAAAAATATCGCTTACAAACAAAGGCAAGCTTTTGGCAGACAGAATTATTCTTGAATTAATGGAGCATGAAGGCTGATTGATATTTTTCAATTCCCAAGCTGATTTAAATTATTAAATCCTTTAGCTATTATTTTCGTATCCGGAAGAACTTTCTTGAGTCCATAATATATCTGCGGGCTCAGTTGATTAAAGCTTATGTCCAATACTTCAAGCTGTTTCATATGTTGAATTTGCTGAGCTGCTGCAGGAAGGTTTAGTGGCTGGTTGTAACTTATATTTAGGTGCTTGAGAGATTTCAACTGAGAAAATCCCGAAGGAAGATTTTCAATTTCATTCGCCTTTAGATCAAGATATTCCAGCGATTCCATCAACGTAAATTCATCGGGTAAAGATGATAAAAGGTTGTTGCGCAGGTCAAGCACTTTAAGTTTAGTGCACTCACTGATTGAGGGCGGCAGCGCCCTGATCACCTGGTCTTTTAAGGTAAGCACTTCTAAATTCTTTAAAAGACCGATAGAAGGTGGAAGGATAGTTATTTTATCTAAAGGATATGTGAAATAATCTCCATCAATATGCAACTCACGCAGTGCTGTGAGCTCACCAATCCATTCCGGAATCTTGTTAATGTGATTATGATCAAGGTACAATATTTCAAGATTGCGTAATGCCATAATCGCGGGTGAGATTTCAAAAACGGTACACCAGCTCAGGTTCAATTCTTTAAGCTTAGTGAAGTTTGAAATTGCTTCAGGAATCCTGATAAGTGAATCACCACTCAAGTTTAATCGTTCGAGGTTTGTTAAATTATTAAATGTGCCAGGAAAATTCCGGATCCTGTTTCTCCTTTGCCTTGCTGCATCAGATCCAAGATTTAAATCACGCAGAGCTGAAACATTTCCGATAGAAGATGGAAGCTCATTTAATATGTTGCCGCTTAAGTCAAGCACTTCGAGTTGCGAAAGATCTCCAAGAGATTCAGGAATTTTAATAAGCTCATTAGAAGCAAGTCTCAGCTCTTTGAGATGTGTTAATTGAGTCACCTTTATTAATTCAGTTGAAAATGCAAGAAGTCTGTTGTTACTCAAATCAAGAATTTGGAGTGACTTCAAATTTGCAAAACCTTCTGGCAAAGAGTGAAGGCGATTGTCTGAAAGGTCAAGTGAAATAAGATTGATTAATGCGGAAAAATTATCAGGCAACTCCGAGATCCATGCATTGGAGAGATCAACTGATCTAAGTTTGAGAATTGACTTTAGTTGATCTATCAATAAAGACATCTCTGCATATCTATTAAATGATAAATTCAGATATTCCAGTTGATCGCAGCCTTTAATACTTTGCGGAAGCTTCTCTAATAAATTCGACTTAACATTTAAGGAAGTTATCTGATCTAACAAGCTGATATTTTCAGGTATTATTTTCAAATCACAAATGCTGATTTCAAGATACTTCAGACTGGGGAGATCAGCCAGTCGTGTAAAGATGTCTGACCAGTTTGCGTTTAGACAGTATCTGAAGGTGATGCCCTTCAAATTCTTTAGTGACTTAAATTCTTTTGGCAGACTTTGTAAAGTATCTGCCTCCAAAAAAAGATAAAAACACTGGTCAGGATTTTTTAAAGCAAGATCAACACGGTAAAAAGTGCTGTCTGAATTGTATGGTACCTGTGTAATCTGAGCAGAAGATAATAGCGGAAATAAGAACGTAGCGCATAAGAGAGGTAGCCAATTAAGGTATAGTCGCTTTAAGGATTTTGCAATCATTTTTATATGTGAATAATTCTACTGAATAAATTCAATTTTCAGGGCGCATTTGCGGAAAGAGGATTACATCCTGAATGGAAGGTGAGTCCGTCATGATCATTGCCAACCGGTCAATACCGATCCCTAAACCTGCAGTAGGCGGCATTCCATATTCGAGTGCTCTCAAAAAATCTTCGTCGAGCATCATCGCCTCCTCATCTCCTCTCTTGCCCAACTGCAATTGTTCCTCAAATCGTTTTCTTTGATCGAGCGGATCGTTCAATTCTGAGAAGGCGTTGCAAATCTCCTTTCCATTGCAAATTGCCTCAAACCTTTCTACAAGGCCTGGCTTACTTCGATGCTTCTTTGCCAACGGCGACATCTCGACCGGATAATCTGTAATAAATGTGGGCTGAATAAGAAAAGGCTCACATTTCTCCCCAAAAATTTCATCTATGATCTTACCTTTTCCCATAGAAGCATCCAAAGACACATGAAGCTTTTCTGCCGTTTCTCTGAGAGATGTCTCGTCCATTTTGCTGATATCAACTTCTGTGAAGTGATGAATGGCTTCATACATTGTGAAGCGAGGCCATGGTCGCCTGAAATCTACTTCGCTTTCATCAATTGTAATTTTAGTGCTGCCATTTAAGTCCAACACAATTCTTTCGATCATCTCTTCGACAAGATCCATCATCCATTCATAATCTTTATATGCAACATATAATTCCATCATCGTGAATTCAGGATTGTGTGTTCTATCCATTCCCTCGTTGCGAAAGTCTTTTGCAAATTCAAAGACCCCATCAAAGCCCCCTACGATCAATCGCTTCAGGTACAACTCATCAGCTATTCGAAGGTAGAGAGTCATGTCTAGCGTGTTATGATGCGTCTTAAATGGCCGGGCCGCAGCACCTCCATAAATTGGCTGTAAGACAGGAGTCTCTACTTCGAGATATCCTTTATCTAACAAAAAATTTCGCATGATTTGCTGCAACTTCGATCGTATTATGAATGCCTCTTTTGATTTTCTATTGATGTTAAGGTCAACATATCGTTGTCTGTAACGCAATTCAGGGTCTGTAACCTGATCATATATGTGACCCTCTTTTTCTTTTACAACAGGAAGAGGTTTCAATGCTTTACTAAGCAATTTCAGGGTTCTAACGTGGATAGAGATTTCACCGGATTTGGTAATAAAAACGTAACCTGTTACACCAATAAAATCCCCGAGGTCTAACAATTTTTTAAATACTGAATTGTAATAAGATTTGTCTTCGCCCGGGCAGAGTTCATCGCGACTGATGTATAACTGAATTCTTCCTTCTGAATCTTGAAGTACGGCAAAAGAAGCATTTCCCATAATTCTTTTACTCATCAATCTTCCGGCAATGGAGACTTGCTTCCAACCATCATCATCAATGCTCTCAGAATAATGTTGCAGTATATTTTTTGATGTAGTATTAACTTCAAATGATTCCGCGGGATATGGATCAATACCCAATGATATTAATTCTTCTAAAGATTCCCTGCGTTGAATCTCATGTTCACTCAAGTTTGCCATCTGATAGTAATTGGTTAAATATAGCAGGTTTCATTAGCGTTATTGATTTTCAAATAGCAGAATTTTCCACGCTGCCATCACATTACCTTCATCTAGAAAATCTTTGGCTAAAATGTGTGTGTGATAAGTGAAGGATTCATCGTCATTGTGAAAACGTTCAGACAG